>JBKCEW010000001.1:0-3672 GCA_046304235.1 Crocinitomicaceae bacterium
GATAAATATGATCTTGCAGTTGAGTTTTACATAGAACCAATGGATTATCCATTAATGAAAAAAGGCGAACATGTACGTCTACAGTTTGATGGTTGGCCTGCTATTGTGTTTGGTGGTTGGCCTGATGCCTCATTCGGTACATTTGGAGGTGAGATTTTAGCAATTGATAATTTTACTAGTTCTAACGGAATGTATAGAGTTTTGGCAATACCAGAGGATTATGATAAGAAATGGCCTTCAGGATTACGTGTCGGAGGTGGAGTAAAAACCTTTACATTGTTGAATGATGTCCCTGTTTTGTATGAATTATGGAGGAATTTAAATGGGTTTCCACCAGAATATTATAAAGGTAAAGTAAATAACAATTCATTGAATAAAGGGAAGAAGTGATAGAGTTAATAGTCATTAGTTATTAGGAAAAAGATAATTCAACATGAGATTTTTAATTACAATATTTATTTCAATTCTGTTTGTATCTCTCATTCGAGCGCAAGATTCCCTTTCGTTTGAAACCTATAAACTGTTAGTTTTTAAGAATCATCCTTTTGTTTCAAAAGCATTGAACTTGCAGAGATTAGGTGAAGCTGAGCGTTTAAAGGCAAGAGGTGCATTTGATCCTTCTGTTTCTTCAAACATAGATCAAAAACAGATGGATGGTAAAGAATATTATTGGACATCTAATACAAACCTGAAAATTCCTACTTGGATTGGTGCAAATCTTAAATCTGGTTATGAGGCTAATAGGGGGGCATATCTTAGTAACGATATGAATTTACCAGGTTCTGGATTGTGGTACATGGGGGTTGAAATTCCACTAGGACAAGGACTGTTTTACGATGAACGAAGGCTTCAATTGCAGCAAGCTAGAAACATATTACAGATTGGTGTCTTAGATCGACAAATAATGTTAAATGATTTGTTGTTGGATGCTTACTCTTCGTATTGGTTATGGACTGAGGCTTATCGTAAGTTTTTAATTGCTGATGAAGGATATCAATTAGCTAAACAACGTTTTGAAGCTGTAAAATCACAAGTAGAAACAGGTGATACTCCTCCAATAGATACTGTTGAGGCACTAATTTTACTTGAAAATCGGACAATAGACAGATTACAATCAAAAAATAATTTAGCTAACACCAAATTAATTGCTTCAACCTTCGTTTGGAATGATTCAATTCAACCAGTTTTAATTCCAGAACAAGTTAAACCACAAAATAAAATGGATTTAGCTCCTGATTTTCTCCTTAATATATCCGATCGTGTTGATACTTTACCAGTGGTTCAACAAGCATTTTACAAAATTGAACAAATGGAACTTGAATTAAAATGGAAAAGAGAGCAATTAAAGCCTACAATCAATTTAAACTATAACTTATTAACTAAACCTATTGGAAATGAGTCTTTAGCTGCTCTATCAACTCAAAACTATAAGTTTGGAGTTACCGGATATGTTCCTTTATTTCTAAGAAAAGAACGAGGTGGTTTGAAGCAATCAAAACTAAAATTAGAAAATGCAAACCTAGATTACTCTGTAAAGAAAAGAGAATACCAAATTAAGTTACAAACGATGCAAAACGAACTCAATCAGGTTAGGTCTGCTCTTGAAACTCAGAAAAGATTAGTTGAACATACAAGAAAACTTCGAGATGCCGAATTAATTAACTTTAGTATAGGTGAAAGCTCTTTGTTCTTGGTGAATACTAGAGAGCAAGCATATTTATCTTCAGAAAATAAATTAGTAGAAATTGAAATAAAGTTAATGGTTAATTCATTGAAAATGAAATGGATGATGAATGAGTTGTCAAAAATTTAATTTTTTTTTTATTAAAATGTAACTAAAGTTTATTTCCTTCGTTAAACATCATACGGATCAAATTTAACAACTACAGGGTTAAATAACTTAAAGGACTTTCTTCGGAAAGTCCTTTTTGGTTTTATGAAGTTTTGATTATTTTGATAATTGATTGTCTAATTCCTGGAGAAAGTGATTCTAGGTATATTTTATCACTATAAAACTCGAGTTCGTGTTTTAATTCAGGGTATTTTTCAACCATATTTTGTAGAAATCGAAATGCTATGTGTCTAATCGAGGATTTTTTTTGAATGTCTTTCCACAGTTGTATACAAAAATCAAATAAGGTACTTTCTTGTTCTTCTGAAAGTTCCATCAAAAATAATATTTTTAGAATTTCTCGTTGATGTCCGTCTTTTTTGTTTGTTAATCCCTCAATCAATGACTGAATATGTGGCTGTATTCTTGTGTCATTTTTTTCTATACACGACCACAATAACCATGCGGCTCTCCAAGAATAGGGTTGTTTGTTCGAAACTGCTAATTTGATTGCTTCCTCCCAACATACTGGATGTGCTTTTAAAAACGCAACCATCCTATCTTTGTAATTATGTGTAAGACAAATTTCTAACGGGGTTAACAAAAATTCATCATTCATCATTCATAAATCATAATTAATATGACATGCTCACAATCTGTCTCACATCCGCAGGGGTTATATTTCGATGTTCACCAAGACCAAGTAAACCTCTTTCAGTAAAACGAGTTTCAATACGTTCTGCTGTTCCTAAATAATTATCTGTATATGCAGAAAGTCGGGTAGGGATACCTAATTTATGGAAAAATTGTTCGAATTGTTGGATACAAGCAATAGCTTTTTCTTCAACAGATCCAGAGGAAATTCCAAAAACTCGTTCAGCACATTGAGCTAATTTTGCTTTTTTAGACTCGAAATTGTAACGATAGTGACTTGGAGCAATAATAGCCAACGTTTTTGCGTGATCTATTCCAAAGAAAACAGTTAATTCATGACCCATTGCATGAATAGCCCAATCTGTTGGAACACCTTTCTGAATTAAACCATTTAATGCCATTGTACACGACCACATGAAGTTTGCTGCAGTTTCGTAATGATAAGGATTTTCAATAATTACTGGCCCTACCTCAATTAAGGTTTGTAAAATACTCTCTGCTAATCGGTCTTGTAATGATGCTCCTATTGGATAGGTCATGTATTGCTCAAGTACATGTGTGAAAGCATCAGTTATTCCGTTAGCTAATTGATTTTTCGGAATAGATTGAATTACTTTAGGGTCTAATATCGAAAATTGAGGAAATAAACCTGGACCACCCATTCCTAATTTTTGATCAGTTTCTCTTTTTGAAACAACTGCTCCAGAATTCATTTCGGAACCAGTTGCAGGCAATGTTAAAACAGTTCCAAAAGGCATACCGATTTCTGTACGAATTCCTTTTTCAAGAATATCCCATGGATTTTCGCCATTATATAAAGCTGCTGATGCTAAAAATTTAGTTCCATCAATGATAGAACCACCTCCAACAGCTAATAAATAAGTTATATTTAGTTCTTTGATAATTTTTAATGCATCAAGTAAAATTTCGTATTCTGGATTAGCAGGAATACCACCGAATTCAACTAGATCAAAATTCTGTAATGCTTGTTTTACTTCCTCATAAACACCATTTTGTTTGATACTCCCACCTCCATAAAGCATAAGAATCTTTGCATCTGATGGAATTTCTATATTTAGTTGACTGATTGTGTCTTTACCAAAAATGATTTTAGTAGGGTTTTTGAATTCGAAGTTTAACATAATGAATTTTTATAATATTCGATAATTAGGATCTAATCACTAAAT
>JBKCEW010000002.1:0-6740 GCA_046304235.1 Crocinitomicaceae bacterium
ATATCATAAACCTAAAAAAATCTCTCCTAAAAAAATCAAATTATTGTCCAGTAATTACCTTAAAAAAGGTAGTGAAAGAGATCGGTATAAATTTTTGAAGGTTGAAAAAATTTCAGAAAACAAATATGAATTTATTGTCAATACAAATTCTGAAGTAGATTTCGTTTCTATGCCATTTATCATACGAATAGTTGGTGATGCAACTATAATTTCAGTTTTAAACAACGAAGGCTATGTGAATAAAGACATATCTGTTTGGGGAAGAAAATTAACAATAGATTGCTTTGAAAAAATCGAAACAAAAGAACCTTTGATTTTTAAGATAAACTTAAGTAGCACATCTTCATCAAAGAAATTTAAAACAATTATCTCCAAGTTTAAAACATCGTGCGAAAAATGTGTCGGTACTTTTGTTATAAAGTATCCAATAAATGATAGTAAATTATAATCTTATTCGTTTGTAAATTGATTTTATTCAGCATTAAAATATTGGTTCTTAATAATATAATTAATTTCAAATAGAATCTAATTGTAAATAAATTAAATAAAGAATAAAATTTAGTGTAAACTGTGTTTACACTAAATTAACTTTCTTCATCAAATCGTTCAAAATTTGCTCCTTAGCATAGGCTTTACTTCTTTGTATGGCAGCTTCTTTTAATAAATTAATTTGATCTCTATTTGCATAAGATGTTTCAATGGCATTTAACATGTCTTTTTTGTTTGTACATAAATACCCGCATTCTTCGTGTTTGATTATGTCTTTTGGACCTTTGGAATTATAAGCAATCACCGGCAAACCGCAACTTAAAGCTTCTAACACAACACAACTAAAGGTGTCAAATTTGGAAGGTAATAACAGTAAATCTGCAGAGGAGTACATGTTAGCGAGGGTTTCTTTCGATTGCCAACCTATAATAAGTGAATTTGGAATATTTGTTTTTATTTTTTGATATGCAGGACCTTCTCCAACAAAAACCATTTTATAATCAATCTCTTTTTTGTCGAGCGATTTACTAATTTCAATTAAATCATTTAGCCCTTTTTCTTCACTTAGTCTACCAACAAATAAAAGTGTAAATACATCTTTTTCAATGCCGAAAACTTTTTCTCTCTGATCTGCTTGAGGAACAAAACATTCACTTACCCAATGTGCAGTTAGATGAACTTTATTTTCTGAAAATTCCATTTCCTTTCCAGTAAGCCATTTTTGTTGGTCTGTATTTAAAACAAAAAGATCATCAAATCCTTTGTAAAAAGCCCTAATAAATCGTCTTGCTCTATTTAAATTATGAACATCAAAATTCAATACTTTTCGTGCAAACATGATCCAGTCTGTATGTATAAAGAAGGATGCTGGAACCTTATAAGCATTTTTTAAATACAATGAAATTAATCCCATGACTCCTTCAGTCGAACACATGATTCTATCATATTCTCCTTTATGAAATATTTCATGAATCTGATTGAGGTTTGGTATTCTTATTGGTTGTTGTTTATAAAAAGGCAAGGTGTATTCTCCTAAAGGTTTAACTACAATAAGGTGATCGTCTGATTCTATTTCACTACTACAAATTAAAATATCTATAGGTAGATTTTTAGCTTTTATTTCCTTGTGTAAATCTTGTAATGCACTTGAAACACCATTTTTATCTGTGAACGTATCTGTCAACCACAACATACGTTTTGGATGATTGTATTTACCAATTTTATCAGCAAAATCATTCAATAATGGCCTGCTGTTGTAAAGCACTTTTGTACTGGTGAAATTCGCCCCTAGAATTAGAGTTGAACCGAAAAATGGAAATGGTAATCCTTTGAAAAAACCAGAATAATCTTTTGCAGAAAAGTTTGGGTTTTTGTCTTTTGTAGGAAAAAGTAAATTCCTGAAGTCTGAAGGAACCTCTAAATTGGAAATGACATCTTCTAACTTTAAATTTGTTAGATTTTCATTTTCAAGTATTTCTTGAATTTTTAAGTTCAATCGATCAAATAATATTTCACTAAAAGCGGCAGAAATATTGTTCAATGCTTCGTGCATTGTTTGCGTCATTTCTTCAGCTGGTAATTGATGTGCTTTTGAAATACGAACAGCTTCGTCAAAAATGGGTTTGTATATTTTTGGTAATAACAAACGTTTTGATTTTGATGGAGTTTTGCCGGTGAAACAGTCGTGGAATAAACGGACAAATCGCATCGTTTTTTTATTTCGACTTAACTCTGAAAATAAATTAGATACGATTAAAGCTTCCATTTTTTCTTTGAAAGTCCCTTTGTGCAATAACACTCTAAATAAACCAGGGTCTTTTTTGTACATTGCTATCTGACATACATAGTCTAATAAAGCAACATTTAGTTTTTCCGCATTTTGATGGGTTCCATATGGAATCATATTTCCTGCCTTAATAGCTTCTAAAGCAAGTTGGGATGGGGGAGTGTTCTTTAATCGTTCCTGTAAATTGGGTACATATAGGTAACTTCCAGTTTGTCCAGAGAAAATCCCCATATGACTATCCGATCCGCCGGACATTGATTTTTTGTACCTGTTTTTACAATATAAATTGATATCTATTCCAAATTCTTTTGCATTTGCTTCAATTTGTTCTGGTGTAATAGATTCTAACCAAGTTTTTACTAATAGATTTTGCCAAGTATCTCTTTGTCCGTTTAATACTTCAAATCGTTCAAAAATCAACATCAATTTTCTGAAAAAATCAAAGGTTGGAATTCCTTTTACACTATAATGATAAAGCGGATGTGCCCAAATCGTAGGTATATCATTTTCACAACAATACTGTACAAACTGATAAACGTTTTTACGAAGTTTATTTAATACTTTTTCTTGTTCTTCTGTAAAACCATAGGTCAATACATGTATACCAATATTAAAGTCAGGAACAGTACAACTAAACTCTGCTCCAACCAATACATCTTTTCCTTCTTTCAAAAGATCAAAACATGATCGAGCATTATTATGATTGGTAATGGTGATGGCGGTAACTTCGTTTTTTTTAAGAGTTTTGATTAAGTTTTCCGTTGGTAGCCATGTTTCAGGAACCCCTAAAATTCTACCCATCAACTCATCTGGAACATTACTATTATAATCGTGGCAATGTAAATCTATTTTTATTAATTCTTCAATTGAAAATTCTTTTTTTTGTTCAGCTAAAAAAGTACTTAAGTCGTTTTCTAAAGTTTCTTGAAATTTGATTTGAGACATAGTTTTTTTTTGTAAAATTAGCGTGAAAAATTAGCTCTTATTTCTATTTTACAGAAAGTTAATGTACTTAAATCTAGGGTAATTTTTTAGTTACATAACGCTAATATTGATTTTAATATTTTTTGTTGAATAGCACTATAAATAGTGTAATTACACCATTTTTGAATTGATATGTTAATTGATTGTTGTTTATGTAAATAATTTGTTAAAATAGATGTGTTTTAAAATTAATTTATTGTGAATACTTATTAATACTGGGTGCTGTGTCCTGTAAATGATAGAAATTTATCAAAAAAAATACAGATGATAATTAATAAAGTTGAGATAAGAAATTTACAAATTGAAGATTATCCAAAATTGAAAGTTTCAATGCAAAGTGCATACCATGATATGGAAAATGCCTATTGGAAAGAAAAACACATCAAACTTTTATTAAAAAAATTTCCTGAAGGACAAAAAGTAGTTTTTGTAAATGATGAGCTAGCTGGTTGTGCTTTGTCTATACTTGTGAATTATGAACAAGCTGAACGTGATCACACCTACCTTGAAATAACGGATCAATATACTTTTGGAACTCATAATCCCTTGGGGAATGTATTGTATGGGATAGATGTATTTATTGTCCCTGAATTTAGAGGTTTGCGCTTAGGAAGAAGATTGTATGATGAGCGTAAAAGTTTGTGTGAACAAATGAACTTGAAGGGGATCATTTTTGGTGGGCGTATACCAAACTTTTCTAAATATGCTGATACTGTTTCTCCCAAAGAGTATATCGAAAAAGTGAAGCTGAAAGAAATTTATGATCCAGTACTTACCTTTCAGTTAAGTAATGATTTTCATGTTTTACGATTAATGACAGGTTATTTACCGAACGATACAAGTTCACAAGAATATGCGACTTTGTTAGAATGGAACAACATTTTTTATACTACTGAAAAAAACACCAAAAAAACAGATGTTCGTTTAGGTTTAGTTCAATGGCAAATGAGACCAATGAGTAAGTTGGAAACTCTTTTTGAGCAAATGGAGTATTTCATTGATGCGGTTTCCGATTACAGTTGCGATTTTTGTTTGTTTCCTGAATTTTTCAATGCCCCTTTAATGGCTGAATATAATGATTTACCCGAATCAGAAGCGATTAGGAAATTAGCGAAATACACCAAAAAATTAAAAGCAAAGTTTAAAGAGTTCGCAATTTCATACAACATAAATATAATTACGGGTAGTATGCCATTAATTGAAAACGACCATTTATATAATGTTGGTTATTTATGTCGTCGTGATGGAAGTATTGAGGAATTCAGAAAAATTCATATAACGCCAAGTGAATCGTATTCTTGGGGTATGGTTGGTGGAAACGAATTGAAAACCTTTGATACGGATTGTGGTCGTATTGGAATTTTGATATGTTATGATTCTGAATTTCCTGAATTAAGTAGAATCTTAGCAGAAGAAGGTATGCAAATCTTATTTGTTCCTTTTTTAACGGATACCCAAAATGGGTTTCACCGTGTAAAACGTTGCGCTCAAGCACGCGCAATTGAAAATGAATGTTATGTAGCGATTGCTGGTTCAGTTGGAAATTTACCTAAGGTGAGTAACATGGATATACAATTTGCTCAATCGGCAGTTTATACTCCCTGTGATTTTGCTTTCCCAACGAATGGAGTGAAGGCTGAAGCGACACCAAATACAGAGATGATTTTGATTTGTGATGTAGATCTTTCGTTGTTAAGAGAATTACATAATTACGGAAGTGTTACTAATTTAAAAGATAGAAGATTGGATGTATATCAAGTAACGAAGAGTTGAGGTTATTTTCTCAACCCTTCTTTTATTTGATCTGGGATGGTATGATAATCTAAAAATAAGAACCCGTCTAAACAGTTGTTGAATTTTTTATCTACGTTGAAGCAAGTAATTTGAGCATTTAATCCAATATATTTTTTAAGTAGTACAGGTAAATGTTTTCCGGAATCAGTTTCTTGAATCATTTTGTCTAATTTATCGACATCACCATTTAGTCCATCAACTAGTCTCATTATTTTCTTTTTTTTCAAAAGAGGCTGAATAAAGTTTTTTCTAGGTTTTACTAAATCCTTAACAAAGGAATTATTTAAATGTATCTCGCTAAAATGAACAATAAAACTCTTAGATATTTTAGAGAAATCTTGACTGATACTAACGGGACCTATTAAGTACTTATATTTTGGATTTCTTTCCATAAATAGGAAAATTCCCTTCCATAATAAAAAAAGTGGTGTAGCCTTTTTTTGGTATTCTAAAGAAACAAAAGATCTTCCAAGTTCAATGCTTTCGTATAGAGATAATTCCATTTGTTTTTTGAATTTAAAAAGTGTATGTGTGTAAAATCCCCTAAACCCATACTTTGAAAAAATCTCGTCCCCTTTACCTAATCGATATGCGCCGACTAGTGCATTGTCTTTTTCATCCCAAATGATTAAATGTTTGTAGTATAAATCAAAAGGATCAAGATCAAGTTCTTTGTTTGTTCCCTCTTTAACAGCACGAAAGGTGATTTCTCTTTTTCTTCCCAATTCCAACATTAAATTTGGACATTGATGAGCGTCTATTTCGTATAATTTATAATCATTAACTGTAATTAAAAGTTGTGTTTCATCCAATTGTTTAATTTCTTTTACCAATAAGTCTGTAAAAATTGCGGGTGTAATTTCTTGTTGTTTTCTTTTTATACCTAAAATTGGTTTTTTGTAAAAAGAATCAATGGAGGTTGAATTTTTTAGAAATTGAGATTTTAATTGTAGGTAAGTGGAGATAGCGTGTTCAGATTCCATTTTTTTCAAGTCCTCAATTTGAATTGGATGACCAATGCGCATGGTGACTTTTTTATTTTTTTTATTGAAAATTTCAGAGGGTAATTTGGCCGTTCTTAATAAGGGATGTATTAAACCTAAAGCGTGAAATAAAGGGCTGTTAGTTCCTGAAATATAGGTGGGTATAACAGGTACATTACATTTTAAGATGAATTTAATGATTTGATCCCACTCTTTTTCTTTAACATTTAGCTTTGAAAGTTTAAATGAAGCAACTTCACCTGCAGGGAATATTCCAAGTGGATGTCCTTCTCTAACATAAGTTAATGCATTTCGAATACCATTCACACTTGACTTTTTATCTTTCATCGTTTCAAAAGGATTTACAGGAAAGATCATTTCTTTCAAAGGGGCTATTCTTTCTAAAAGGAAATTAGCCATCAATTTAAAGTCAGATCTTTTCTCCGTTATCGTTTTACAAATAATCAATCCATCTAATGCGCCAAATGGATGGTTAGATAGTAAGATAAATCCACCCTTTTGAGGAATGCGTTTTAAGTCTTCTTCGGTAATTTCGAATTGAATTCCTAAATCGGATAAAATCCCTTCTACAAAGGGTATGCTATCTTTTTCTTTATGTTTGAGATAGATTTCATTTAATTCTTTTAATTTCAATTTATTATAAACGAAATCGGCAAGTTTGGATTTCTCGTACTGTTGAACTT
>JBKCEW010000003.1:0-3108 GCA_046304235.1 Crocinitomicaceae bacterium
AAGTAAAATTCATTAATCCATATTTAATTGAAACCAAAAATCAATTTATTGATAAGAGAAGGCAACCAATATGCAAAGTTCCAAAGATTGTTTTTGGTAGTATGCCAAATGATGGGGGTAATCTACTAATTTCACATGAAGAATACTTAGAGTATAAGAAAACAAATGATGTGGCAGTAAAATACATTAAGCCACTGATAGGTAGCTATGAATTCTTAAATGGAAAAACAAAATGGTGTTTTTGGTTAGTGAAAGCAGAACCCAATGATTTAAGAAGTAGTAATATTTTAATAGATATTCTAAACAAAGTAAAGATATATCGGGAACTTAGCCCAAGGAAACAGACTAAAGAATTAGCAAAACGTCCTTTTCTGTTTGGGGAAATTAGACAACCTGAATGTAACTATGTATTAATTCCAAGAGTATCTTCAGAAAATAGAAAATTTATCCCTATAGGTTTGTTTACAAAAAATGAAATTGCGGGAGATACTTGTGTAATTATTCCCAATGCAACTTTATTACATTTTGGAGTTTTAACTTCAACAATGCACATGGCATGGGTTCGCACAGTTTGTGGGAGGCTAAAGAGTGATTTTAGATATTCAAATGAAATTGTCTACAACAATTTCCCTTGGCCTGAAAACCCTTCTGAAAAACAAATTGAAGCTATTGAAAAGGCGGCTCAAAAGGTATTGGATACAAGAAAGGAATTTCCTAATAGTTCTCTTGCAGATTTATATGACCCTTTAACAATGCCTCCTTCCCTTGTCAAAGCACATCAAGAACTTGATAAGGCGGTAGATTTGGCATATAGACCTCAACCCTTCCCCAGCGAAGCCAAGAGAATGGAATTCCTGTTTGAACTCTATGAAAAATACACGGCAAACTTATTTACAAAAGAAAAGGTAAAAGCCCCTAAAAAGCGCACAGGAAAGACGAAAGAGTAAGATATACACGACGATGAGATTTAAAATCATATATTATTTCAAAAGAAGAATTCAGCGCTATTAACACTTTTCATTTTTTAAACTACAGGGTTAATCATATAAATGAGCTTACGAAAAATTGAACCCGATGATTTTCAATCATTTCAAGCAGAGATTGAAATATCAAGAAGTTCTGTCGAAAGAACTAAACTTCTCACTTGGTTTTACACAGAAGCAAGATTTAAGATTGCAGAAAATAAGTTCTTAGAGCAGCATCATGTTGATGGTAGTAATGATGGTGGAATTGATTGTATTTTTAACGAAGGAAACACCTTTTATATTATTCAATCAAAGTATCATGAACGCTCACAAAAAGAAAGTTTATCGAGTATTACACATGAAATTCAAAAAATAGAAAAGACCTTGATAGGAGAAAACACTAATAAACATGCATCCGATTTTATAAATGCGCTAAAAAGATCTTTAAATGACAATAATGCATATTTGGAGATTATATGGCTTACTACAAATGAAGTACCCGATAAAACAAAGAAGGAATCGCAGAAGTATTTACAAGAGGTTTTACGATGCAGAGAATGGGAATTAAATGCAGACATAAATTTCATTGACAGATATGCACTTGAAAGTGTTATTTATGATATAAAGCATGGATATGTTCCGCATACCGGAAAAAAAGAGATTGTATATGAGCCGGGTGAATGTATGATCATTGACAAAGGGAGAAGTAATATAGAAGCCGTTGTAATTAACACTAAAGCTACTGAGATATTAGACTGGTTCTCTTGTTCACAAGATATTGACAAATTCCTGCAGAAAAATGTTCGAGAATCAGTTGGAGAAAATGCAATTAATAAAAAGATACAATCAAGTTTCAAAGAAGATCCTTTCCTTTTTTGGTACAAGCACAACGGTATTATTATTTTCGCTGACTGGCTAGAAGTAGATCAGAAAAGCACAAAACTAATAGTTAGGAACCCACAAATTGTAAATGGTGCTCAGACTATAACTCAACTTTATAAGGTATATGATAGGGATAGGGGTTCTAATAATCCAACAAAACTTCTTGTTCGTGTTTATAGGTTACCTTATGAAGATTCGGAAACATATAAAAGAAGTATTGATATTATTGCTGCATTAAATTCTCAAAATAAAATAAAAGCTTCAGACTTACATTCTACAGATCCAAGACAAGTAATGCTGGAGAATAGAATTGACGGATTAGGTACTCGATTCAGATATCTACGTAAAAGATCTGAAAATAATAGAAATTCAAGTCAATTCAATATTAAAATGACTGACTTAGCACAATGTTATTATGTAGTATCACAGAAAAAGCCAGATGAAGGGATTTCTGGCGGAATAGAATCATATTTTGAAGAAGAAAAGAGATATTCAGCTTCATTTCCTGAAAATGAGATCAAAAAAACAATTAAAAATCTAGATCACATTGTTTTCAAGTATCTTGACAGTTGGAGACTGAAATATGTTATTGATAAATCAGTTAAATATGAAATCCCTTTAAAACTTAAAGAACTTAGAAATTTTGTTTATTGGTATGTACTTGCGGATTGTTACAATCAACTACAAGATTGGAAAGAAAAGAGCTTTAAAGGAACTTGGCGTGATTGGATCGATTTTACGACAAGCAGTTATTTCGAAAATGGTATCATTAAATATGTCAAACAAAGATATAAGGTATATTATGACATGCTTCCAAAGTCAGAGATAGACCCGAGAAGTTTCTACAAAAGTACAAATGGTAGAAATAAGTATTTAAAGAATTCTGGAAATTTTACTCTTTTCAAGACTAAGATTAATCAAGTTTATCAACAGTATAACAAGAGTGGTAAACACTAAATGACTTACAAAATCCAGGTTTCTATTTCACTTTTTAATTTTTTTGAAAGTAGATTATTATTAGTTATGTAATTCTTATTCAATTATTTCTAATTATGATATTTTTGTCAAATGAACTCATATTAGAATTATTTAATAATTATGCCTAATTCTTACATAGTTACAGGAATGATGAAGAATTAGATATTGGTGATTTAACTGTTAATTAAAACAATTTATTACTAAACATCTACTCCTCACCCCTTTCGTATTAGATTTTATATCTGAATTATTTTCCTAGAGTGAAAGAGTAATAATTAACTAG
>JBKCEW010000004.1:0-157581 GCA_046304235.1 Crocinitomicaceae bacterium
TTATTAAATCATTTATTTAAAAATAAATTATTTAGAGAATATGAATATGTACTAAAATATGACACATTAGGTATAAATCCTGACTCTTTAGCCTATTTTAAAATATTGAATCAATTAAACCTAAATCAAAACACAGAAATAATAAAAAATTTTGAATATGCAGATAAACTAATTGTTTCAGATACAAACTTTTATTTAAGATTAAATCTACACTTTTTACAATTGAATGATTCACTTAAGAAAGTTTGGTTTAATAATAAACTAAAACATTTGGATGATACTGTTTCGAAACAATTCAAAAATTTGGCAAAAATACTTTTAAATGAAAATTCTGTAGATACGATTCTTATTGCAACGGAATTAAAGGAAAATTATAAAGAATATATTAAGTATCGTGCTAAAAAACCAATAATATCTGCACTATGTTCAGTAATAATTCCAGGATTGGGAAAGTTATATAATGGTAGAAAATACTCATTTAAAAATGTTTTTTCTGCTCATATTCTACTTGGTTCTAAATTTGTAGAATCAGTTTACATACTTGGTATATATAATCCATATACGTTTATCACTCTTGGATTTCTATCAACATACTATCTAGCCAATATCGTTGGTTCATATTATGATTTAGCAGAAGTAAAAAAAGAAAAACAACTACAATTTATATTTAATGTTCAAAATTATTATTTGCAGTCTGCTGCTTATTAGTACTAAAATTCTTTCACAAGACGTTTCTACTTTAGTTAAATATGAAATGCAGTATTTAGTTGCAAAAAATGATACTGCAAAAAATAATGTATTAATTGAAAAATTCAACTTTTGTTTGAAAAATCAATCCATTGATAGTACAACACTAAAACTTGGTAAAAGAATTAACTATCAATTGATAAATAACAAGGAATCAAGGCATAATTATCTATGGAATATGACTTTGTTAGCTTTATCAAATAATGAATTAAATTATGCCATCAACTATGAATCTAACTATGTCAAAGAATCAAAGGATACAAGTATAAATATTCAACTGCTAAAATTTTTTATTTATAAAGACAATAAAGACTTGAGAAAAAGATTTATTAATAACTTAACTCAATTTGACACTATATTTAATGGTTTAAATTGTCTTGATGCATTATCAGAAGAGAATAAAGAATCAAATAAATTGGTTAAATACTCTAAAATTATTCCTGGTTTAGGAACTTACCTATTAGGTAAAAAAATAAAAGGAATCACTTCATTCGCTCTTACTGGAGTTTCTACCTATACCGTTTTCGAATTACTAAGGCATAATTTATACTTCAACGCAATTGGCTTTAGTTTAGTATATTGGTTGAAATTTTATCAAGGAAATTCATTGCTGACAGAAGAAATTATTCATGATAATTTAAATAAAAAAAGAAACGACCTCGCTAATGGTTGCGAAGTCGTTTTTAATAAAATTTTAAGCACCTACCCGTTGGATTTCAGATACTAATTATTTTTTTGGTTGAGGAATTGATACAGCGTTAATTATTGTATATCCCATCTGCAATTTTCCAGATCTAAAAATTAAGCCTAGTATAGAATTTGAAGGTAAATTATACTTTTCAGAAACTATATAAAAATCACCTCCTAAGGTTTCAATATTTGTTGGATCAACTTGTTTACGTTCTTTTTTAGGGGTTTTTGGTTGATTAACAACGATTTCTTTAACACTAGATACACCCGTATTTAAATCAAAAGTAGCATAAGCTATTTTATCTCTCATTTCTTTAGCAGCAGCAACATTAATTGAACAACATTTTTTCTTTTTCTTTACATCTTTATCTGTAATAAAATCAGATCCATAGGTAACATATATCATGTTGTCCTTTTTGATAGAATTTACATCATAAACATAATGTCTAGGATAAGTAATACTTCTATTGACGTTTGTTGCCCATTGGATCTCTCCTTTGTCATTTATTCTAAAAACGGTCAAATTACGTTTGTTACATCTAGGTTCTTGTCTAGTTGAGGTTGTACCATTTGAATTTGTAGTTGTATATGTTACAGTATAGTTATACATAATCGAACAGATTAAAATTAAATCTTTTCCATCCTTCAATACATTTTCAACTGTATAATTTGTCTTTAGTGATTGGTCCTCTGATTCTTTACTCTTTTTTGATTGAAATAACTTAGAGTCTTTTCTGTCTGATTGATCTTCAGCAAAAAGTTTATCTAATTGATCCTTTGTGAAATAAGTAAAATTCTCGCTTTCAAGCTTTAAAGTACTACTGTTAATGATAGCATAAAAAATACCATGGTTGTCATTTCCACTTTTATCCTTCGTTAAATCGCAAAATAAACCAAAAACGCGAATCGTGTTTTGATCATAAATGTAATCAAAATCAAAAATTTGCTTGTTTTTAAATTCAACAAGATACGTTTCTTTAGAGCCTTTATCTAAATTAATAATCGTTAATGTTTTATCTGATTTAACGTGTAGGTTTCCATCATCACCAAAACTATAACTTGAAGATAAACTATTTGATCTACCAGTAATCTGTAAAGGTAATTCAGCTTGACCAGCATTCGAAAATGTAAAATCTGCATTTAAGATTTTATATTCAACTTTTACGTTATCTCCTTTATTACCCGCTGTTTCACCACCGATTAAAATCTTTTCTCCTAAAGATTTATTCACCATAATAAATAATTCTGCTTTTTTCTTAGCCCCTTTAAAAGTTTTTAATTCATAGATTTTTCTTAAAGGCTTTGAAATTTTAAGACTTGCATCGTATGTTTGAACAAATAATTCATCTTTCTCTTTACTTTCTTTCACCCAAAAAGTGTATACTGTATTACTGAAAATGATTGTTCTATAATAATCTAAATCTTTAAAGTCTGCTTTAGTTGCTTTATTTTCAGGAAATCCTTTGACTGGTACTGTGAATTTTTCTTTCATAGTTACTTTATCGAATGCAGTTATTCTAATCTTTCTTAATGTAGAAAACTTTACATATAATAAATTGTCATTTCTGCCAAGTATCGTATTGTAGAACCCTGTTTTCTTTGACATTTTTACTTCTTGAGACCAAGTCAATTTCATTTCTTGTGCAAAAAAATGGAATGAAGCAAAAATGAATGCTGTAATTAATAATTGTTTTTTCATTTTTTCAATTTACTGTTTATTTACCTTTTTTGTATTAAATCCAAAGCCAATGGAGTATCCAATTACATAAGAAAACCCGATAAAACTTTCTCTTTGATTAGTTTTGATGTATTTTAATTCCATATCAGTATTTTGTTCTGTGTAAATATCGTAAGATGAACTTCTAATACCTATACCAGTATAAAAATCATGAACAATCGGCACTTTTGAAGTACCACCAATAACGCATGTTCCCCATTGAAAAATAGTCGTTATATTTCTTATAGTAGTGGTTGCATACTCTGAAGAAGCAAATAAATAATTTAAATTATTTAAATCTAAATTATAAGAGTTGTATCTCCCTTGAATTCCAAAATAATTTCCTTCAAATGGAGTGCCATCCATATAAACTTTTAACCCCAAACTACTAAATATTCCACCAGATTTAAATATCCCATTACCAATCATTTCACTCACACTAATAGCTGATTGATTGTTTCCCATTGAAAATTCTCCCCCACTAAAGGCCGTACCAAATGCTTGGATCCAATCTAATTTATAACTGTATCCTAAATACCCCTCTAGTCCAATATAATCATTCAGTGTTCGTTCATATCCAATTGCGGCAACACTTCTGGGTAATAAAAATGGATTGAATCGAATCACGTTTCTAAAATCTGCAATAGCGGCGCTATTTACATTATTTTTCTTAGAGTCTTCATCAAAAATTGAATTAACAGGCGGTGTATACGTTTGATCCAAATCGTTTGCTTTTAAATTAGTAGCCGCTTGATTTTTTTGATTCTTGTTTTGACCATAAGTAATGTCAATACATATTACGAAAATTAAGAATAATATATTTTTCATGTTTTACTTAATTTTGATCAATACAACGTAATTCGAAAATATTTTCACTTGTTCTTGTATTGTAAGTGTTGATGTACTTACATCATTAGGAAATTCAATAGATTCAGGTAATAATTCTACTAAATTTTTGATGTAATTTAGCTTAATAGCATATGAAACATTATCACCATCTTTGATTTTAGCATTGATAACACCAATTAGTTTGCCTTTTTCATCAAACAATGGTCCTCCACTATTTCCTGGTTGAACAGGTACAGAAGTTTGATAAGAATTAATTGCATTATTATACCCTGTTTTTGAGCTCACTTTTCCATCTGTAAACTTTGCTTCTTTCCCCATACCGGAAAGTGCCAAAGGAAAACCAATGGTATAAACAGTAGATCCAACATCGGCTGCTCCTGATTCTTTGAATGCATATTGGATTTTAGTGTAGGGTTTAAAATCTGTATCCTCAATCTTTAAAATTGCTAAATCGTTTTCTTTATCACTTTTAATAATAGATGCTTTATAATTTTTGGTTAAACCATCTCGTGTAATTTCAACCATTACTGTCCCTTTTGCTTCCTCAATCACATGAAAATTAGTAACTAAATAGCCATCTTTACTAATTATTATTCCAGAACCTGTTGATTTCACATTTTGATCGTTTTTATCGGCTGATTGATTACCATTTTGATTAATATCTATTTCTTTAGTAATCAATTTGTCAATCTTAATAGTATTTTTTCCACTTACGATGAAACCAATTTTAGGACCATATAATCGATATCTATCAGTAGTAAATTGTACTTCACCATTGATGGAAAAAACACTTTTATCTCCAATATTTAAAATTTTTAAGTTGTTGAACCCAGTTTTTAGGACGGCACCCGTGTACATATCTTCTGCTTTAATTGCACTCAAACCTTCAAAAATAGTTCCTACATAAAATGTACTCTGACTAATCAAGAAAAAGTTATAATTCTGCCAATCTTTAAATCCAAAAATAATTCCTGCTTTTGAACCAGGAGATAGAGTAGATACATCTATCAATCCTTCTATAATAATATCAGATCCCTCAGTAGGCACGCTAATGAATCTGGAAGTACCTTGTGCTGTATTACTTTTTATTTCGAGTATATTTCCAGCAATGATTGCCTTACTTTTATCACTTTCGTATACATCCCAATCATTTAGATTATTAGTAAAGTCCTCTTCGAAGATTCTATTAGCAATTCCATTTTCGTCATACTCTACAAAAGTGTTATCCTTAATTTTACCATTAAAATAGACTATTTCTTTCCAAATTTTTCCTGTTTCGTGGTAGTAAATAGATGTTCCGTTTTCAATTCCTTTTTCGTCAAATGTTTTTGTGACTTTATTTTTACCATTTTTATAATACCATTTACATATTCCTGTGTAAGTATTATTAATATCTCCTGTTTTATCTAATTTGATAATCCTACCTTCAAAATATAAACTACCATTGGTGTAAGTACTTTGATAAGTGTCTCCAGATATTAATTTTCTAGTATAATATGCGTTTTCTACAGTTGTTGGTTTACCAGATTTATCAAAATAGGAACTTCCTTGTGCTAGAGTATTGTAATGGAAACATACAAGTATGGTAAAACAAATAAATAATATTCTTAAAAATCTCATATTCAATTTATTGAAAAATAAACTTTTAGACAAAGGTATAATTTTAATTTTATTTAACTTAAACAGCTGTTAAGTCATTAAAAAAATTAATGTTTTGGTTCAAGAATTAAACAAATCAATCCTTATTTTTGTATTACTAAAGTAAAATTTAAATTTTAAAACATGGGAGTATTAGTTGGTAAAAAAGCACCTCATTTTTCTGCAGGAGCTGTTATAAATGGTGGAGAAGTTGTTTCAAATTTCTCATTAGATCAATTTATTGGGAAAAACCCAGTTGTATTGTTTTTCTACCCGAAAGATTTTACATTCGTTTGTCCTTCTGAATTACATGCTTTTCAATCAAAATTAGCTGAATTCGAAGCAAGAGGAGCAAAAGTTGTAGCTTGTTCTACAGATACTGAAGAGTCTCATTGGGGATGGTTACAAGTTCCTAAAAACAAAGGTGGTATCGAAGGAGTTACTTATCCTATCATTGCGGATACTTCTAAAACAATTTCAGAAGCTTATGGTGTATTAGCTGGTGAGTATGATTACGACGTAGACGGTAATTTAATTGCAACTGGTCCGATGATTGCTTACAGAGGATTGTTTTTAATCGACAAAAACGGTGTGGTTATGCACCAATTGGTAAACAATTTCCCATTAGGAAGAAATGTTGATGAAGCTTTACGTATGGTAGATGCTTTACAATTCTTCGAAGAAAATGGTGAAGTTTGTCCTGCTAACTGGACTAAAGGTGATGAAGGAATGAAAGCGTCTTTTGACGGTGTTGCTGATTATTTAGCAAAACACTAATCATAAATATTTTATTTAAAGAGGTTATCAAATTGATAACCTCTTTTTTTTGTAATATAATTCACATTTTTACGTTAAGAAGTTATTATTAAATGATTTTTTAAAACTTAATTTCAATTTAATTTAGATTTAAAATTTAAAGATGAACCTCATTGATGTCGTTATTTTAGTTCCCATCATTTACGCAGCTTGGAAAGGTTTTAAACATGGTTTAATTATTGAAATATTTACCCTGTTAGCCCTTTTTGTAGGTCTCTATGCAGGCATTCACTTTTCAGATTTAACAGCTAACATTTTACATAAGAATGTTGGATTGTCTTCAAAATATATACCTGTTATCGCTTTTTCAATTACCTTTTTAGGAATTGGAGCAATGGTATATTTTTTAGGTAAAACCATAGAAAGAATAATAAAAGTAACTCAATTAACCCCAATCAATAAACTTGCAGGTGTATTTTTCTCTGTCTTAAAATACATTTACATACTTAGTACCATATTGATTTTATTAGAGTCATATGATGAAAAGATAGGTTTTTTTCCTTCTAAGATGAAAGAAGAATCACTATTATACCACCCAATCATGCAAGTTTCAAAAACTTCCATCCCTGGAATGAAAGAAAGTACTATTTTCGTACATAATTTACTCGATACCGATACCTCAACTTATACATTAAAAGAAATACGTAGAGCAAAATTCTTAGCAGATAGTATTGGTGTACAAACAAATGATTCTATAAAGTTGCGCGAAATTTATTTCACTTATGAAAATTAATTATTTTATATTTTTTTTTATTAGTGTAATTAGTTTAAGTACACTTGCAGAACCTATTCCAGATCCTCTAAAAATCAATCTTCACAAATTTGGTCCTTACATAGGCTTTCAACGTGGGGCATACACAAGTATAGAATTTGGTGCCGAATACCAATTAAAAAAAATAGCTTGGTTACAGCCTACTACACAAGCTGTTCATTTTGGGTTTAACTACAATTTATTTCACAATGTATTAGGATATGATTTGGGTTATTGGATGAAAAGAGGAAGGTTTAATTTATCTTATGGAGGAAACTTAATCTATCGGACTGACTATACAAGAAGCACTCTTGGTTTTACTCCCATAATTGGTTTTAAATTTTCTCAATTACATTTACAAACAGGGTATAATTTTTTAATGACCGCGACTCCTCCAAAAGCAGTCAACGGTTTTTTTATTTCATTACGTTTTGTATTTATACAAAATACTAATTTAGATATTGATAAATAAAACAGGATTACTATGTTGGTTTTTAAATTCGGAGGCGCTTCAGTAAAAGACGCATCAGCTGTAAAAAATGTAGCGCAGATTATTTCCATGTTTCCAACTAAAAAGAAATTAGTGGTTGTATCTGCTATGGGCAAAACAACAAATGCTTTGGAAGAAGTTGTTGATGCATTATACACTAATAATCAAGAATCATTTCGCTATTTAGTAGAAGAAGTTATTAAATATCATTTAAAAATAGTTGATCAGCTTTTTTTAGAAAGACACGAAGGACTATTAACATTTTTAGAAGATATTAAAGAGTCTCTCTTAGATAAAATCTCGAAACCAATTTCTGAAAAATTTGATTACGAATATGATCAAATTGTATCATTGGGAGAAATAATTAGCACCAAAATTGTAGTAGAATATCTACTTGATAGAACAATTTCTGCCAAATGGATAGATACCAAACAATTCATCCGAACAGATAACAATTATCGAAATGCAACGGTAGATTGGAATAAAACACAAGAACTGATTAACACTAACTTATTACCTTTATTCAAAAGTTCTGATGTTCTAATTACACAAGGATTTATTGGGGCAACACCCGAAGGTTTTGCAACCACTTTAGGTCGAGAAGGTTCTGACTACACTGCAGGTATCTATGCTTTTTGTCTAAATGCTGAAAGTGTTACGATTTGGAAAGACGTGCCTGGAATGTTAAATGCTGACCCAAAATGGTTTGATAGAACCATTAAATTAAACCAAATTTCATTTCAAGAGGCCATTGAATTAGCTTATTATGGAGCAACTGTTATCCATCCAAAAACAATTAAACCATTACAAAATAAAAACATACCACTTTATGTTAAGTCTTTCGTTGATCCTTCTGCTTCGGGTACAGTAATTTCTTCAGTGACTGATTTTGATCATTTAGTCCCTTCTTTCATTTTCAAAATGAATCAAATAAAAGTGGGTATTACACCAAAAGATTTTTCATTTATTGTAGAGGAAAATTTAAGTCATTTATTCAATGTACTTTCTAATGCGGGTGTTCAAATTAATTTAATGCAAAACTCAGCAATTAGTTTTGATTTTGTGATTGAAAACAAACCTTCAATAATCAAAGATTTATTTAGCCAGTTAGAGAATGATTTTATTGTTTCTATTGAAGAAGGTCTTGAATTAGTTACAATTCGTCATTATGATCAAGCAACGATAGATCGAGTGACTATTGATAAACAGATTATTTTAACACAAAAATCCGAACAAACTGCTCGGATTTTAATGAAAAATGTCAAATAAAAAATGCGAGGTAAGCCTCGCATTTTTTATATAATCAAATATTAATCATTCTTTTATTCTCCCATCAAAATCTCTTTTGCTTCTTCTTTTGTCAATGCACTTTTTATTTTACCTTCTAATTCTTCCATCAATTCTGGATTATCTTGAATTAAATTTTTTACTGCATCACGACCTTGACCTAATTTTGTTTCTCCGTATGAGAACCAAGAACCACTTTTCTTGATAATATTTAAATCTACCCCTAAATCGATGATTTCTCCTACTTTAGAAATACCTTCACCATACATAATATCAAATTCCGCTTTTCTGAATGGAGGAGCCACTTTGTTTTTAACTACTTTTACTTTCACTCTATTACCAATCACTTCTTCCCCATCTTTCAATTGCGTCGCTTTACGAATATCAATTCTCACAGATGCATAAAATTTTAATGCATTACCACCAGTTGTTGTTTCTGGGTTACCAAACATAACTCCGATTTTATCACGTAACTGATTGATGAAAATACAAGAACATTTTGCTTTAGAAATTGATCCTGTTAGTTTTCTTAACGCTTTAGACATCAAACGTGCTTGTAATCCCATTTGTGAATCACCCATTTCTCCTTCAATTTCAGCCTTTGGAGTTAATGCAGCTACAGAGTCAATCACGATTAAATCAATCGCTCCCGAACGAATTAAGTTATCCGCAATTTCTAATGCTTGCTCCCCATTATCTGGTTGAGAAATCAATAAGTTATCGATATCCACTCCTAATTTTTTTGCGTAAAATTGGTCGAATGCGTGTTCTGCATCAATGATTGCTGCGATACCACCATTCTTTTGACATTCCGCAATCGCATGAATTGCTAACGTTGTTTTACCTGAAGATTCTGGTCCGTAGATTTCAACAATACGTCCTTTTGGAAAACCGTTAACACCTAGTGCTAAATCTAAGGTAATAGAACCTGTTGGTATCACTTCTACTTCTTCAATGGCAGAATCGCCAAGTTTCATAACACTTCCTTTACCGAAAGTTTTATCTAACTTATCCATTGTAAGTTGTAGCGCTTTTAATTTTTCTATGTTAACTTCTTTTGACATGATTTTTAGTTTTTGTTGTTTTATTGATTCAAAGTTATGGCTAGTAGAACGTATTTTATTTACGTTTTAAATTTATTGATTAAATCCAGCAATAATTTCAGATGCGTGATCTTTCGTTTTCGGTTTAGAAATGATGTCAACAATTAAACCAGACTCATTTACCAAAAAAGTAGTACGGTGTATACCATCATATTCTTTGCCCATAAATTTTTTCGGTCCCCAAACACCAAATGCATCGATCACACTTCTATCTGTGTCTGCAATCAACGGAAAAGGAAGCGTGTGTTTTGCAATGAATTTTTGATGAGAAGTTTCACTATCCATACTTACACCAATAATGTGTATACCTTGTTCACCAAGTTGTGTATAATTATCTCTAAGGTTACACGCTTGATCTGTACAACCTGGCGTCATATCTTTCGGATAGAAGTATACAACATACTTTTTTCCTGCTAATGTTTCGTTTGAAATGATGTTTCCATCTTGGTCTTTTCCTGAAAATACAGGAGCATTGTCATTTTTTTTTAGCGTTGTCATTGTTGATATTTTAAACAAAAAAAGATTATTATTTAATCAAAGTTACAGATTAAATTCAATTATACAACACTTAACTGTTTTTTTTGTTTTTAATTTAACTTTGGTTTTTACAAACCTGATTAGTCATTACCTTTGTTGTACTTGTAATAATAATGTTATGAAAAAGATTTTTGGTGGGGTTGTTTTGTTAACTCTTTTTGTTGCTTGTAGTCAGCCGGAAAAACAAGTAGAAGTTGCTAAAAAAGTAGAAAAGAAAGAAGCACCTGTAAAGGTCAATGTAAATAAAACGATTTCCTTAAAAATCGAGGGAATGGTTTGTGAAATGGGTTGTGGTAGTTCAATACGTAAAGCATTAAAAGATACAAAAGCAGTAGACCGTTGTTCGTTTGATTTTAAAGATGAGCGTAAAGTGAATGTTGCTACCATCTCTTTTGATAGTACTGCTATAACCAAAGATAAGATTGTTACGATTATCAGCACATTAAACGATAAGCAATTTAAAGTCAATTTATAATGCTACTTCATTACCGTGAATTAGGGGAAGGTACTCCTTTTGTGATTTTACATGGTTTGTTTGGTAATTCAGATAATTGGCAAACACATGCGAAAAAAATTGCAACTTATTATCGTGTAATTTTGGTTGACCAACGCAATCATGGTCATTCAGATTGGCACGAAGAATTCACGTATGATCTTTTAGCGGATGATTTAGATCGTTTGATGAATCATTTGGGTATTAATAAATTTATTTTGATGGGGCATTCCATGGGGGGTAAAACAGCCATGTGGTATGCGCATAAATTTCCTGAAAAATTAGAAAAAATGATTGTAGTGGATATTGGTATTAAAGAATATCCAATGCACCACAATGAAATAATCAAAGGAATTCGTTCTGTTCCTTTGGAAAATGTATCCTCTCGTTCAGAAGCTGAAAAGTCGCTCTTACCTTTTGTAGATTCGTATGGAGTAAGACAATTCTTACTGAAGAATTTATATTGGAAGGAGAAAGGTCAATTAGCATGGCGTATGAATGTAGACGTACTAGAGCGCGAAATGACTGAAATTTTGTCTTCATTAGAAATCGCTGAAAATTGGGTTCAAACCTTATTTATTCGAGGAGAACTTTCCAACTATATATTAGATGAAGATTGGAATGCCATTGAAACTGTTTTTCCTGATAGTTCTTTAGTAACCATTCAAGAAGCTGGTCATTGGGTACATGCTGAACAACCCGATGTTTTTATAGATACAGTATTAGGATTTTGTTTGAGGTAATTATAGAAAATAAATTAACTTCCAAAAGTCATTAAATACGACTTTAAGAATTCATCGATGTCTCCATCCATAATAGATTCTACATTACCGGATTCATATCCTGTACGCACATCTTTTACTAATTTGTAAGGGTGCATCACATAGTTACGAATTTGGGAACCCCACTCGATTTTCTTTTTATTGGCTTCAATTTCGTTACGTTTTTCCATACGAGCACGCAATTCTAACTCATATAATTGCGAACGTAATAATTGCATGGCTTTTTCTTTGTTGGCTAATTGTGAACGCGATTCAGAGTTTTCGATAATAATACCTGTAGGTGCATGTCGAAGACGAACAGCAGTCTCTACTTTGTTTACATTTTGTCCACCGGCACCACTAGCACGCATTGTTTCAAAAGATATATCAGCAGGATTGATATTGATTTCGATGGTATCATCCACTAAGGGATATACATATACCGAAGCAAAGGAAGTATGGCGTTTTGCATTAGAATCAAAAGGGGATATACGAACCAAACGATGGACTCCATTTTCTCCCTTTAAATAACCAAAAGCAAAGTCTCCTTCTATTTCTAATGTTACTGTTTTTATACCAGCGACATCACCATCTTGGTAATTTAATTGGGTAAGTTTATAATTGTTTTTTTGTGCCCACATCGTGTACATACGCATGAGCATTGATGCCCAGTCACAACTTTCAGTTCCACCAGCTCCTGAAGTGATTTGAAGTACCGCACTCAATTGGTCTTCCTCGCCAGAAAGCATGTTTTTTAATTCTAATTCTTCAACATTGGTTTTCAATTCAGCATAGGCTGTATCCACCTCTGCTTCTGTTGCTTCTCCTGATTTGAAAAAATCCAAAAGGACCTCCAAATCATCGCCTGCTGATGCTAATGTTTCATAGGTAGTAATCCAAAATTTCAACGTACGAATTTGCTTCATATCCGCTTCCGCCTTCTTGGGATTATCCCAAAAAGTAGGGTCTTGTGATTTTAATTCGCTTTCTTGAAGTTCAATGCGTTTTTGGTCGATTTTCAAATAGGTTGAAATCGCTTGAATGCGTTGTTGTAATTCTTTCAGTTGATCTTGGTTAATCATATCAAATTAACTATTTGTACAAGAGTAATTTTCAAATTCTTCGTGAAGTTCTTGTTCGTATTGCTTTGTCACATTGATAGGAACATATTCTTCCATAACATTCGTTTTATCTAATCCAAAGTCTTCGGCTGCTTTCAACCCTGTTGCTTTGATAAAACGATAGGCTTTCACTGTAATTATTTGGAAAGGAGTTAATTTGTTATCTGTTGCAACGCGAGAACTTAACATGATGAATTTAAAATCAGGTTCTTCAAAATTACCCTTTACACATTCAAAAACACTTTTTCCTTCAATTTCCCCACGCTCCACCATTTTGCAATGAATCTTACGAAGCATATACTCAATGCGATGTTCTTCTTTAAATCCTAATTGTATGGAGATATGGTAACAATGTTTATCGATCACTTCATTTACAGAATAATCTACTCCCCAAGGGTCAGATTTAATTTCAATATGTATAAACCAAATTATACCAGCTCTTCTTGGTCGTTTTTTGAATAAAGAGAAAAATACGGTTGAATCTAATTGGTCAGGAGTAGCTGAACGAGTTGGATATACTAAGTTTGTTGCCTCGTAAGGAATCTTTTCATCGTTTCTTACTTTATTTAAAAGAGGAATAACACGAGACATCGGTATGTATTCAGTGATGTTTGCACGTAATTGTTTCGCCTTATAAAATATGAAAAGTGCTGTAAAGAATAAGATCGCTAGAATTAAAGTAAACCAACCCCCATGTGGAATTTTATTCAAATTTGACATCAAGAAAATTCCTTCAACTATAAAGAAAACGGCAAAGATTAAAGCAAAAATGAGTTTTGATTTTGGATAACGCATAAACAACATCAATACCAACAAAATGGAAGTCATAATCATATTTATGGTAATTGCTAAACCGTAAGAAGCTTCCATTTGAGAAGAAGTTCTAAATATATAGATCACTAATAAACAACCCATCATCAAAATAAAATTGATAAAAGGAATGTAAATTTGTCCTTGGTGGTCTGTTGGGTATTTGATTTTTAAATTCGTCCATAATTTCAATTTAATCGCTTCATTCATCAAGGTAAAGATTCCAGTAATTAAAGCCTGAGAAGCAATAATCGTAGCTGCGGTTGCAATACCTACTGCGAATGGAAGTATTCCTTTTGGAACCATTGCATAGAAAATGGTTTGTTTTGGTAATAAATGAAACCCTGGTTTTAAAGCCATAGCACCTTGTCCTAGATAATGTATAACCAATACTACCGCCATCATCCCCCAGCTCACTCGAATGTTTCCTTTTCCACAGTGACCTAGATCTGAATATAAGGCTTCAGCACCTGTAGTACAAAGAAATACAGCGCCCAAGACCCAAAATCCTCCAGGAACATTTACTATCATATTATAAGCATACCATGGATTTAATGCTTTGAAAATACCTGGATAGTCAGCGATATGTATAATACCTAAATAAAGAAGAAATCCAAACCAAATCAACATTATTGGACCAAAAACCTTTCCTATGATCACGGTACCAAACTGTTGTATAGCAAATAAAGCAAAAATTATTCCGACAACAATAGGCATAGTGGGAAGATCCGGATTAATGTTATTTAACCCTTCTACTGCTGCTGAAATAGAAATTGCAGGGGTGATGAAGCCGTCGGCCAATAGTGAAGCACAACCAATTAATGTAGGTATAATGATCCATTTTGCTTTTTTATCTTTCAATAATGCATACAAAGCGAAGATTCCTCCTTCCCCTTTGTTATCGGCATTTAATGCAAAATAAACATACTTGATGGTAGCAAGTAAAATCAAGGTCCATATTACGGAAGATAAACCACCTAAAATAATCCCTTCAGAAAAATTTTTCCCTTCTGTAATTGCCTGAAATACATATAGAGGGGAAGTACCAATATCTCCAAAAACAATACCAATTGTGATAAGAACACCTGCGACACTTATTTTGGTTTTATGCTCTGAACTCATTTCAAAAAATATAAAAAATAGGATTCAAATGTAGAATAAATCTAGGTAATTCTTTATGGATTTGTTAAATATTTTTTAAGGGGCTATTTTTTAGATTAAACCATTGTTTTACAATCTCTTTATCTAAGATTGTCTTGCTTGAAAAAATTATGTTGGATAGATCAATACATATGAAATCCTTACTTTTGAAAAAAAGAGGACTGATGGTAGATGTAATTTACAAAAATCTTGGGGAAATTGATTACAAAGAAGCATGGGATTTACAAGAAGTAATTTTTAGTAAAACCATTGCTACCAAAATTGCACGCAGAAATGGAGAAACAAATGAGCCCACCAAGAATTATGTGTTTTTTTGTCAACATCCTCACGTATACACCCTTGGAAAAAGTGGGAAAGAAAGCCATTTATTATTAGATGATAAGTCTCTTAAAGAACATCAGGCAACTTATTACAAAATTAATAGAGGGGGAGATATTACTTATCATGGTCCTGGCCAATTAGTAGTATATCCGATTTTAGATTTAGATTATTTCTTTTCAGATATACATCGTTATTTACGTTATTTAGAAGAAGCCGTTATTGCCACCATTGCTGAATACGGTGTAATAGGAGAACGTTTTGATGGGTTGACAGGTGTTTGGATAGAACCGAATACACCAAATGAACGAAAAATTTGTGCTATGGGAGTAAAATGCTCTCGGTGGGTAACCATGCATGGAATTGGTTTCAATATAAATAGTGATTTGTCTTATTTTAATCACATAATTCCTTGTGGAATTCAAGATAAATCGGTAACTTCCTTGCAACAAGAATTGGGCAGGGAGCTCGATTTCGAAGAAGTTTCAGCCATTTTTAAGGATAAATTGGCTCTGCAATTTGGTATCAATTATGTCAACGAATAGATTTTCTCTCGGAAAAGCCATACTTAAGCTATTAAAGTATATTGGCATTTTTATCTTAACCTTGCTGATTGTAGCTAATGTATTTGTTTTATTAACTGGAAGAACCTACTTATATAAAGGTATTTACAATACTTATTTACAAGGTCGCACTGGTCCTTCTATTTTCGATAAAGATGTTTTTTACAACGCTACCCTCAAAAAAGCACCTACATTATTTTCTTGGAAGAAAGCAAATCAGAAAGCAAGTCTTTTACCTGAAGAACAATCCTACATAGAAAATTTAGAAATTTCTTCGTTTTTGGTTTTTCATGGTGATACATTAATATTTGAAAAATATTGGGGAAATCATGTTCAAAAAACAGTAACAAATAGTTTTTCAGCTGCTAAAACTTTAGTTGGTCTTTTAATCGGTTGCGCTTTTAAAGATGGAAAAATTAAATCAATTGAGGAACCTGTAGCGAACTATATACCCGAATTCAAAAAAGATGCGAAGCGTTTTATTACTATACGTCATTTATTGATGATGTCTTCTGGGTTGGATTGGGAAGAAAGTGGTAAAAATCCATTATCACATAATGCAGCTTCTTATTATGGAACTGATTTATATAGATTAACGACAAATCAATTTGCGATAGAAAAACCTGGAAAACGATTTGAATATCAAAGTGGTAATTCACAATTATTAGGTTTTATCATTAAAAAAGCTACTGGAAAACAGGTGTCGGATTATGCTTCGGAAAAAATTTGGTCTAAAATCGGAACTGAAAATGATGCTTATTGGAGTTTGGACAAACAAAATGGAGATGAAAAATCTTTTTGTTGCGTTTATGGAACTTCGCGAGACTTTGCCCGATTAGGAAGATTAATTAAGAACAATGGTATTTGGAATGGACAGGAAATTATTCCTTTTTCTTACATGAAAGAATTTTTAGCCAATCCGAAAATGTCTACAGAAGAAAATGTACCAAACTACCGTTATGGGCTTCACATTTGGACCTATTTAGGAGGAAAAAATCCTGTTTATTATTGCAGAGGAATTCTTGGACAGTTTATCATAACAATTCCAGAAGAAGATTTAATCATTGTGCGAACAGGGTCAATTCGCGGAAAAAATATAATTTTACCTAAACAATACGAGCATAACAAGGCATTTATTGAAAAGTATAAATTCAAATTTGGTCATCCTGCAGATTTGTTTGAGTACATTGCCATCGCTCAACGAATGATAAAACAAAGGAAATGAGAGAAGAGTTAATGGGCCCAAAGGTCGAGAATGTTGCAGTATGCGTTGTGAGACAGTTTGACGAAAACAATGAGCCAATCCATTACGCTTATTTATTGAATTTGAGAGATGATATCATGGAAGGTATAATCATCACAAGTTGTGGCTATGGGGAAAATGTGAATACAGGTGAAAAAGTTAAAACTTCTACTCTACGTCATTGTATTGAATTACTTTTACCAAATGAAGCGGCTAAAATTGAACCCATTATGGAAGAAGTTTTTGGTTTAACCAATGAATATTGGGTGAGCTTTTGGGTGAACGATGTGATGTACGATAAGAAATTCTTATTCCTTCCTGAAACCATTCAAGAAAAACACATGAAATTGATTCCTCAGTTAGGAGTGAAAGGAGTGATTATACAGTAAGCACATATAATTTATTTTTTTAATACATAAATTACCCCTTCACCAACTCTTCTATCTTCTCCTCCAAATCCTTTCGTTTCGCTACAAACTCTTTTAAGTCCATCGATTGTAGTTTTTGTTTGGTTTTTAAGGCGATGAAATGGCGTTTGTAATAGTATGCTGCTACTCCGAAAAGGGGAATGGTGAAAAAGTACACCAAAGCAATCCATCCATTATGAAATAGGTAATCGTTTAAAAATTTGACTATTGGCCAATTGAATAATGCCATAAATAACATTCCGAGCATCATTTTTACGGAAGACCAAAAAACACTTCGTTTAAACATTTTTTCTGTCAAACGTTTTACCAAAACATACATTGGGCCTAAATGGAGTGTAGCAAGAACAAAAATCGGTGCTGTTAATATTAAATAAATCCAATGATTTGTGTTTGAAAGCGAACCGTTTTTTTGTAATTCATACACGTATTTTTCTTTTAATCCCAAACGTTTTTGCAAACGGAAATAAGTATCCGCTTGATTTTTAAGGGCCACTAATGCTGGGTTTTCTAAATCTTGTTCGTTAATCCAGTGTGCTAAATTTTGGGAATTTTTGTACCGTTTTCGTAAAGAAATCGATAAGTCAACATCCTCTGGATTTAATCCGTTTCTTCGAATGCGTGTTATTTGTTCGTGGAAAGGAGCCCATTCTTTATTATCTACATGCGTAATCAATGGTTTCATCATTGACTCGATTCTTCGTGTTACCTCAGTAATGGCTCTATTTGGATTTTCACGATACATTGATTCATAGTCGTTCAAACAAAATCGTTCTGAGTTGTTGATCACTAAATCAGAACCTAAGTATTTAGGGTCACCGTAGTTGATACCAATGCACGAAACATAGACTTTTTTCTTCCACTTCATACTCTCTAAGGCGCTAAACCCAATACGAGCTGCTCCTTTTTTGATTGGTTTCAAACGACGTATAAAAATATCATCTGTAAATCCTTCTCCGAAAATTAATAAGTTGCGACCAAAACTCAATACGTTTGACGTTGTCTTGAAAACTGCTGCATTTTTCCCAACAGCTCCTTCACCATCTAACTGTCTGTAAATCGGTAACATTTGCGCCATCCATAAAATGGGTTTCATCACAGGGGTAAAAATATCCGAACGTGTCATAAAAAACACAATCGGTCTTTGTAAGGTTCCAATCACTATAGGATCCATAAACGAAGACGGGTGATTACTTACATAAATCGTACGACCAAAACGATTTTTCGGTGCATTGATTTTCAAAATTCTAGGAAAATAAATTCGAAGTGAATAATTTGCGAAAATCTTAACGATCAAATATAAAAATCTCATAAAAATCAAAAATTCAATTTTTTAAACCATACCCTGAACAAAATTTAAAAATACTTTCTTATGCAATTCCAAATCCAAGGAAGGTGAAAGTGCAACACGAGCAATATAATCTTTGTCGCCTTCTTTTGTTGTTCCTTGGGTAGACGTAGCAGGAATAGTCCAATAACACCCTTTTAATTGTCCATAACTCACACAATATTTGCTTTCTGTTGGGATTTCAGTAATCATCTTATTGATTAACTTCAAATTCAAGGCTTTTTTGTACTCTTCTTTTTCTTCGGGGGTATTTCCTTTTGTCGGTAAATCCAAGGAAAAAACAGAAGGTGTGAATCCTTGTTGTGCTAACTCTTCAGAAACAAAATTGATTTTCGCTTCAGGCAATGTTTCACTAATAAAGTTCACAAAATCACGTGTGTTTTTATACGCATCTTGAATACGTTGATTCATCGAAGGCAATTGTTTTGATAAGATTTCCATTTGTAGAGGCGTCGCTTCATTATCGCATAATTGCAAATGAAGTTCTATTTTCTCCATCAACGCTTTTGCTTTCTCATTGGACACACAATACCCAGCGGTACATTTTCCTCCACTTGGGAATTTAGAACCACTTACATAAGCAATGGTTCGAACGGTTGAAAGGATATTATTTTCACCTAAAAAGTGAACATTAGGACAAAATGTTTGGTCTAAAATAAATACGGGATCAATCGCCAATGCACCTGTTGATGTTTTTCGTTCTTTGCTTAATACATCTCTTAATTGGATTAAATCCGGAACTTCAACACGCGGATTTGTTGGAATCTCCGCAATAATGTATGGAATGGCATCTTCTTGTGCGATCTTTTCTAATAACTCATCGATGCAAGCCACCATATTATTTCCACCATCTACGGGTAAATCTAACACCTCCACATTATCCAAACAAGCCGCAATTCTTCTTGCTTGGTCATTCGTGCCTCCATAACAATTCGGAGGAACCACAATTTTGATTGATTTTCCAGGATGATTTTCAATTGCATCATGAATCAATCCCATCACAATCGCATATTGTATCGAAAGTCCACTGGAAGCAACCAATGCTTTTATATTCGTATTGGTAATTTCTTTAATTGAATTTAAAACAATCGATTTGTGTTGATCGTAATTGCTTTCTTTTGCTTGATTTAAATTTGTATTCGTTAATAGTTGAAGTACTTTCAAAGTATTTGCCGGAGTCATGGCAATCGTCTCTCTTCTTCGTACGTGTTGAATTTCAGAAACGTAATTATTATTTTTAACTCCGTTTACAAGTAATATACTTCCTAATTGATCATCGATATGAATATAAAAATCAACTGTAGTAACTAAATCGAAATGACACATCGATGTTGGATGATTAATGAAAATGGTACTTCCTTCAATCGGAGTAACCTCATCTAAATCATTCACTTTTACCAAATCAAAATGATAACCATATACTTTTTTGATTATTTCAGCATCAAAATGAGCCGGTAATTCTCCAATATAGGCAATCTGTGTGTGTTTTTTCTCTAGTAAGTTTTTTCGTAAAACAGCTAAAATCGGCGTTGTTTTAGAAGAAAAACTGATCACATTTTCAGTTTTAATATTATGTAATTTAGCGATCGCCCATTCCAAAACACACGATAAAGGATGACCTAAACGGATATAATCATAGGCTGTGCGTAATTCCTTAAGCGCATCCGTTGTTGCATTATTAGCACTAAATAAACGTTCAAATTGGTCTAAAAATTCAGTTTTCGCTAACTTTTCATCATAAATATCTAAACGATGGGTAGTAAGATTTAGCCAATCAGATGGCATATTTTCCAATACATTTTTAACGTAGCTAAGCATTTTAGTCTGTTCCATAAGCGTAACCAAATTGATTAATTTATCTGCTGACAAAGTTACACAAAGTTCTAGGATTGGATTTTCAATCGATGATTTTGTTTTGTTCATTTATCACAATAGTGTTTTTGTATTCTATTACTTTTGCATGTAGATAGTTCTAATGATGCTTAAAAAAGAAGTTGTTTATTCCATTCTTGACCTTGCAGTTGTTTCGCAAGGGAAATCGTTTCGTCAAACCTTTGATGATTCAGTAACGATTGCAAAACTTGCTGAACGTACTGGTTACAAAAGATATTGGTTAGCCGAACACCATAACATGGATGCTATTGGAAGTAGTGCTACTTCTATTTTAATCGGGAAAATTGCGGAGGAAACACAACACATGCGCGTAGGTTCGGGTGGAATTATGTTACCTAATCATTCTCCACTTATCATTGCCGAACAATTTGGCACCTTAGGCACACTTTATCCTAATCGCATAGATTTAGGGTTAGGAAGAGCACCTGGAACAGATCAAGCCACTGCAAGCGCTATTCGCTCGGATTTTTACGAAGCAGCGATGCAGTTTCCTGCTGAAGTTCAAAAAATTCAAGATTATTTTTCAGTGGACAATAAACACGAATCCGTTCGTGCAAACGTGGCTGAAGGAGTGGATGTACCACTTTACATTCTAGGATCAAGTACAACAAGCGCCTATTTAGCCGCTGAAAAAGGATTGCCTTACGCTTTTGCAAGTCATTTTTCGAGTGCACAACTAATAGATGCACTAAAGATTTACAAAACACATTTTCAACCTTCAGCTACCTTAACTCAACCGTACACCATAGCAGGAATTTCAGTCATCATCGCTGATACGGACGAAGAAGCGGAATTTCTTTCAAGTTCTTATTATTCTCGAGTAATAATCGGAATTTTAACCGGAGATAGAAATCCATTAGAGCCCCCTTTTGAAATAACAGATGAATTTCGAAACATCATCCAACATCCTTCATTCCAACAAATGTCGAAATACGCCTTTATCGGCAGCAAAGAAACAGTAAAAAAGAAAGTGAAAGCCTTTATCAATCAAACAGATGTCGATAAATTAATTTCTGCTACGCATGTATTTGACGTAAAAGACCGAGTAAATCAGTGGAGCTTTTTGCGGAAGTGATGCGGGAGGCGAATGGTGGGGAGATGTAAATTACTTTTCAATCCATTATAAGAACATAAAACATCTATTGTTACAAACTAATTTTTTGATTTGCCAAGGGATTGGCGAATGTCGCTGATTAATTTGCGAGCGGATCTCTCTTTTTACCCGTGATTTTTTGTACATCTTTTGGGTAAATAACTATGCGATTTGGTACTAATTGTGTCATAAACGGCAATAATGGAAACTGAATTTTAATACTTAAATACACATCATAAATTTGATTAAAAGTATTGAATATAAATGTTTTAATGTGTTCATGGTTGGTTTGAGTGAGTTTGCTTTGTTCTGCTCAAAAGTCGTATTTTCCTTTTCTTAATCTTCAATTTCAAGTGTGATTAAATCAAAAAACATAAGTCTTGTTTTTAATTCATCAGTTGAAGTCAGACCCATGTGTTCTTTTTCTTGTTGTTCAGTTGAAAATAAAAAAACGAAATTATTTTTTAAATAATAATTTATTGCATTTTCTGTGTTATAAGAGTCTACAACTATAAATCTACATCCTGTTTTATTATCCTTATCAATAAACCAAGATTTTATGAAGTCCATTAATTCAGTACCAATACCTTGACGTCCAAATTTTTTATTGACTCCTAATCTACCTATCAAAACAGCTGGGTAACTTTTGAACTGTTTTGGTCTTGGAATAGCTTTAATTACAACTCTTTTCCTACTGTTTGGTAGCGTATTTACTTTAATACTGTCATTTGAAATTGTAAAAGCACAAACGATTTTTGTTTCATCTTCATCTAAGGTAAAACAATAAGATTTCCCTAATAATTCTTTAGAATAATTTATACAATCATTTAGAAAAAAGTCATTTAAATCATCATTTTGACATTCAAAATTATCTGAAGATTTTATTAATTTTTCAGTAAAAGATCGAAATGAACATTTTGTCTCAAGAAAATCCACTAAGTGTTATTTCAATTTAGCTTTATCTAAAATATTTTTCGCTGATTTTACTTGAGAAGAAAAATTAACAACAGTCGTTTTTTTGGATGCATTATCTGCTTGTTTGACAAATGCTTTTGCACTTGCATTATTTAAAACAGGAATATTTTTTATTGCGATTGCCATAACTTGTTGTCTTTTAGCGGGTACAAAGTTATACTTTTTATCAAAAAAAAACGAATTATCTATGTAAAAGTTACTTTTTATATTACAATTTAGTGAAATAATAGTTATAAAACAAAAAAGATTTAATAACCAAGTAACTATTCTTTCAAAGGGTATAAATTATCTGCTTGAAGTTCTGCTCATTAATTATTGATTTTGCCTTCCCAAAAAGTTGAGCCATTTGCTCTTGCGTGAGCCAAACAGTTTCGTTTTCTAATTGCACATCTATTTTGATGTTTCCCTCTTGATTTTGATAGATTAACAGGTTTGATTCGTTTTGAAATTCCATGGATGATTAATTTTTTGACTATTTATTAATCTAATTTAATTATTTATCAATCGTTGAATATTTTTGAATTTTCAATTTTGATATGATATCAATATTTTTTGAAGAAATTCATAGTGATAAAATCATCAACTAAATCCTTTACTGATTCAGGAAGTGCATAGCCTAAGATCACTTTTTCAATTTTAATTTTTGGCAATTTATTGTGTTCTGCTAGATTTTCTTCGTTTTGATTTATTGATTTCAATGGCAATTTCATATAAAATACTTTTTTACCATTTTTGTTAATGGATGATTCAATTGTGATGAAATTATTAATGAATGACTTTTACGAAAATCCCTATTACTTTTAAATTTATTGTTTCTTCATCTCTTAGTATGATTGGTTCATATGGTAAAGTAGATTTTGGATTTAATGTAATTTCCTGGTGTTGCCATCCGTCTTCTGAAATTGTTTTTTTACTAGAATATTCCTTTATTGTATAACTAGAGCCAAAATCAATATCTGTAAAATCAGTCATTTCAACAAGGGTAATCAAACCATTTCTAGAACCACCTGAATATTTTTCAAATAAACAGATTGAATTGTTTGGAATTATTTTATTCATTGATTCCCCTTTGATTCTACAAGCAAAATAATTCTCCTTATTTGAAATTTTTTCTTCTATAACTAGATTTTGTGTATTAGTTGAAGTTTGTAAATCAGAAAAGTTTCCTGCAGCAATTTCTAGGTTATAAAAAGGAATTGTAAATTCATTTTCTAAATCTAGAAATTTGAATTTAGTACTTGAATTCGGTTTATTTTTTACTGTTATAAAATGTTTAAGGTAATTTCTTAAATTTTCATTACATACATAAATATAAGTTCCTTTAATTCCTCTAAGCAAGATAGTTCGATAAATGTTTAGTATAAAGTTTTTTAAAATGGATTCGTCCTTAATAGTGTTTTTCCCTGCTTTATCTTTATATCTATCTTTGTAGATGATTAATTTCTGTTTGTCAAAATCATAATCAATTTCAGGACCTATAATAACGCCTGTGTAATTTAAATCATATCCTTGAGTTGTGTGAATACAACCAACTTCGTTAATTGAGTTTTGAGAATTAACCCAATCAACTGCTATACTATTCCATCTCAATTTGGTAGATTCTATTTCAATATCAAATGCATCTTTGTCTTTGCTTGATTTCCATTCCCATGCATAACCAGCAACAATTCTTGATAATCTATGAATTGATTCTTTTTTATGAATTTCCTCTACCATTTCTTGAATGTTCTCAAATAAAAAACATTCGTAATCAATAGATTCAAATTTCTGTGATTTGTTGTTATTGTCTGAGAATAAGTTATGTATAAATTGAACATATTCATTCCCGCCTTTGCATCTAAATTGGGTCTTTAGTAATTCTATACGCGTTGAAGGTTGATTCTCTAGGTAAATAAAATTTTCCCTAAGTGTATCTGAAGGTTTGATTGATTGAAATTGATCGTAAAAAATTAATGCTTTTTTTGATTGTATCAATAACCAATCAAGTTCCGATGCTTTTGCTTTGTCAAGACCTAATAAATTACAAGTGTCATCAAAAGGTTTGAAATAGGGACCTAAGTTTACTCTTCTTCGAAGTCTATGTCCTTCATCTACAATGATTAAATCGTATTTTTGTTTCGCTAAGTCAGAAGGACCAATAACCATATTAGAAGATAATCCCTGAATGTTTTTAAAAACTTTAGAAATTGTTTTTCTAAATGAACCCATTGGAATAACCAAAGCCATTTCTAAATCTCCAAATTTGTTTTTGACTTGCTTTAATAAATTAAATAATTCATCATCTTCGGTATCAAAATCTGAATAGTTGAAGTTTTCTAAATCAGTTTTTAATAATTTAAAGAGAAATATTGCCAAAATTGATTTTCCAGTTCCTGCACCACCTTGGATTAAACTTACTTTAGCATCATCATCTAACAAACAATTTAAAATAAGTTTAAGGCTATTAATTTGTTCTTTAGACAATGACTTGTAAGGTGAATATTTAAACAAGTCGGAGTTGTTTATGTGGTCAAGAGAATGTCTTGCAATTCCCATCGCTCTTAGTTCATCCCAAATATCACTAAATAATCCCCAGTAAACTTCTTTTTGTTGGTAGTATTGATGGTTTGCAATTCCAAGATTTCCATTTTGTAAGGTAAATTGGCCATCTGCTGAAATGTATCTAATCAAATTTGCTTCTAAGTCTAATGTAGCAGATTTGTTAAAGTAATCACTTAAAATAAGATTTACCGCTGAAAGAGATTTTTTCTTTTCAGTTTTTGAATGGGTTTTCATTCTGTTTAATACATCTGTTGTTTCGCCAACATATGCATTTTTTGAAGTTTCATCTTTCAGGAAATAGACTAAAGGCCAAGATAAATAATCACGATGATTATTGATGATTTTTTTTTCTAATTCATTGTCAAATTTATAATGAGTTATTGTGAAATTTTTCATCTATAATTGGTCGTATTTATCTGATTTACCTTTAGATTTTTCAATCGGATACTTTTCTGCGTTTTTTTTTATTTTTTCAAGTATAATTTCTTCCACATTGAAGTTAAATTTTTCTGCAATTAAAAATGCGTAGTCGAAAACATCTGCTAACTCCTCTTTTACTTTTTCAATATATGCATCTTAAGAATTTTTCCAAAGAAATAATTCTAATAATTCATTTGCTTCAATACTTAATGCTATTGACAAATCTTTTGGATTATGAAATTGTTCCCATTCTCTATCGTTTCTAAATTTTATCAATGCTTCAGTAATTTCTTTCATATGCAGTGTATTATTTTTTAAATTTCGGCCATTGATTATAGCCAATTTCAGGATTATTTGATTCAAATTGTTTGATGAATTGTATCTCTATCTGATTGATTTCTTTATCCGAAAGATTACTTGATTCAAATAATATTTCTTTTGTAATTGTAAATGATTTTCGTTGTTCTGAATTAAAGTCTTTCTCAATTAACTTACTATCAGCACTGCCGAAATAATTTATACTATCCGTTAAATCTTTACCAATATAGATTTTGTTATTGGGGTAAGTAATCTTATATATTACTTTATTTTTCATTATTTTTTTGAATGAAAGACAAAGCAATTTTATACTCTTCATCAAATGGTAATTGTAATTCAGATAACATATCAGGTATCGCAATAGCCCAACTTACATAGTAATAAGCCAAAATATGATATCCAGAGAATGTTTTGTTTTTAATTTTTGAAATACGATAATTATTTTTTTCAGGTGAAAAACCTTGAGTTCCTTGCATTGCAATTTCAAGAGCAATCTCTTTAACCTCATTTTTTGATATTGAATTAAAATACTCAAGAGCATCGACCATAAACATAGCTACAGCCATATTTACACCTATTGCTTCTTGATTTTTAAAAAAAACCTCGACTTCTTTTTCTATCTCAGGGTCAGGAATATTTATTCCATAAGGGTCATTTTCAATAGACTCTAAAATTGAATTTAAATCAGAATTTTTTAATTGATAACTTGATTCAGCTACTAATTCAAAATATTCATTTATTTTCAAGTCTTCAGACCAATTTTTGATTAATTCATATTCTTCACCTGGTTGTTTATCTTGACTGTATTCTAAATACTCATTATACAACTCATTAGCTTGATTTAATTCACTTGTTGTTGCTTTATAAAAACTGATAAAATCTATCCCAAATAAGTCTTTAAATTGCAAAGCACCTATTATATTGTAAATCTTACTTTTTGATAAAATTGATTTTGGTGAAAGCTCAACTATTTTATCGTTGGTTACTGCTTGTATTCCCTCTTCGATTAAATTCAATAAGGAAATGAATTGAAAAGGTTTTAATTCATTAAAATTTTTGAATAAAAAATCTTCTATGAATAAATCAATCGGTGCATTAAAAATCTGTCTATTTATACCGTGAAATAACTCATTGCTATATTTTGAAATACTTTCATCTGGAATACCTAATTTCTCTAATTTTTGTAAATCACTTTTGATACTTTTCAAAAATATATTTTGATGACTTTGATTAGAAATAAAAAGCATATTAGCATCTATTTGTCTTGCCTTAGTAGCAAAATCTAAATGCACTAATTCATGCATTATTAAATGTTCTACCGCTTTATAACTTGGCTTATATTTTACTAAATGCTTTTCACGATTATAATTTTCAGCAAATTCAAATTTTGCAGCAGTCTTAATTTCATCATCTTTAATTATTTCGATTAATTTATCACAATCAAATTCTAATTTACTTTTATAATTATTAATCAAATTAGAAACATCTGTTGTATCCATGATTTTTTTAGCAATATCAGTTGTGTGATTGAACGCATTACTAAAAAATCCGTCTCTAACATTACAAAACTTTAAAGTGTTTAAACCAAATTCAAAAGATGCAACTAAATCACCTTCCATTTCATAAGTTAGACTTAATGCATAATGAGTATTAGGGTATTTATTATCTATTTTTAGTGCTTGATTGAAGTACAACTTAGCTTCTTCAGTTTTCCCTTGTTGCATAAGATTTGCTCCAATATTATTAATTGTAATATTGTCGTTTGGATTAACTGCTAATGCTTGGTCATAATATTTCATCGCTGTAGGAATATCTGACTTGAATTTTGAAAAGATATTTCCCATCATTAGCAGTGCCCAACCATTTCTTGAATCCCATCTTAGCGAATCAATTAAACAATTAATTGCTTCATCTTGATTACCTTCTTCAGAATATATTTGCCCCATTATTCTATGATATTCAGAATTTGTGGGATTAACTTTTATTAATGAACTTAGTATAGGTTTTGCTTCTTGGAAGTTACCTTTTTCACATAAGGTTACAGTTTTTCTAAATTCAACTTCTTGATTAATAATTGAATTAACATCAATTTCAATTGTTACCCAATTATCTTTAATCGTTACGTTAGGTGTAAATGGGCCATATTTATAATACTCTTTTAAAGTATTAATTATCAAATCATTACCCCCCCCCGTTAATTCAGGGAAAATTGTAAATAAAAACTCGTCTATTTTATGCGAAATAATCATTTATTGAAAATTGAATATGTACAAATATAACTATTCAAGAATTGAATGAAAATAAGCACGATGTTAAAAATCGCTCGTGCTTTGGAAGTTGAAATTGGTGAGTTGTTTGAGGGGATAAAATGAAGAGGTAATTGATAAAAGTACTGTTACTTCTTCAATTTTTTGAAGTTCTATATTTTCTCCAAATAATTTATTTTTTGCGACTTTGTTTTTTTGCCATTTTATCCAAATCAGCAAGGGATTTAAAATGCTTTATATGAATAACTTATATTTTAATTTCATTTATTAGTAGGCGGCAAATTTTTTATCATTTTATCAAAATCACTTTCAAATAAGCGATCTTGAATGACTCTGTATTTCTCAAACTCTGTTTCGGCATGGGCTTTGGCAATTTCTGAAGTTACTTTTCCTGCGTCTTGTAAAACTGCTCTATCTGTCGCTTCAATAAATCTATTTAGGCGGTTTTCCCAATCTTCCATAGTCATTGGAATTTGTCTTGTAGCCATATCTTCTGCTAAATCTAAATAGGCAGAAACCAATCGTTGGAGTTGTTGCATTTCTTTTTCTGTCAGATAATTTTTGGCTACTGACACATCAAATTTTTGAATTTTCCCTTTTGGAGCATCTTTCCAAGTGGTAAGTCCCATATTTTCGCTCTGGTGATTAGCACGGTTTATTACAAGTTCGGCTGCGGTATTACCATGTATTGCCCAATGTAATTTGTTTTGTACGGTAGCAAAAAATCGTTGTGTAGAAGTAGCATTTAAATCATAATCAATAGCAGTAGCATAAATATCTGTAATTTTCTGATAAAACTTACGCTCACTTAAACGTATTTCTCTTATTCGTTGGAGCTGTTCTTCGAAGTATTTTTTGCCAAGAATAGAACCGTCATTTTTCAAACGTTCATCATCCATCGCAAACCCTTTAATGGTAAATTCCTGTACTATTTGAGTTGCCCATTTTCTAAACTGTACCGCTCGTTCCGAATTTACTTTGTAACCTACGGCAATGATCGCAGAAAGATTGTAATGCTGTGTATCATAGTTTTTGCCATCATTTGCAGTTATTCGAAATTTTCGAATAACTGAATTTTCTTCTAACTCATTATCTGAGAATATTTTCTTTAGATGGTAATTAATGGTATGGGTTTCAATACTGTAAAGTGTAGCCATCATTTTTTGCGATAGCCAAATGTTTTCATCCGCATAAATTACTTCTACACTACTTTGCCCAGTTGCACTGATAAAAGTAAGATATTCCGCTGCAGAAGATCGTATTATGTCTTTCATTGAGTTCTTGTTGTTCATCCTACAATTTAATTTACTATGGAATCATTGTCTATCAGGTGTTTTTCTGAAAAATCTTCCTTAATTTTTACATCTTGAATATAAAGGCAAAACCAAATTTAGCATTGAATCAGTATTATTTCAATTACTTTCCAATACAAAACTTACTAAATATATTCCCCAACAAATCATCCGTGCTAATATCTCCCGTGATGCTTCCCAAGTGGAACATTGCTTGACGAATATCCATCGCAACAAAGTCACCCGTGATACCTGTTTCAAGACCGTAATTTGCTTTTTCTAAAGCTTCTGCGGTTTTTTGAAGTTCGTCTACGTGACGTGCATTGGATACGATTATGTCTTGTTGTAAGTCAACACCGTGCGTAATTTGGTCTACCATCCATGTGGTAAGGTTTTCTACTCCTTCACCTGTTAAAGCGCTGAGGTACAAATGAGGTACAAAGGCAGGCGCTGTTTGTTTGGAAACATCCGATTTATTGATGATCAGGACTATTTTCTTTTCTGGAAATTCTGCTTGTAAGGTTTCAGCCCAATTTGCTACTTCAGAAATAGAATCTGTTGTTGCATCGGCTAATAGTAGCACCAATTGTGCCTGTTGTATTTTTTGTTTTGAACGCTCAATTCCAATCGCTTCGATTTTATCAGCGTCAGAGTCGCTTAATCCTTCTCGAATTCCTGCAGTATCAATCAAACGGAATAAGATCCCATCGATGTTTAAGGTTTCTTCAATTACGTCGCGTGTCGTTCCTGCGATGTTACTTACAATCGCACGTTCTTCGCCTAACAATTGATTTAACAAGGTACTTTTCCCTGTATTCGGCGCTCCTACAATCGCTACGGGAACCCCATTTTTCAAGGCATTCCCCAATTCAAAGGAGCGTATTAATTTTTGAATGTATGCCAAGACTTCTTGTACCAAGGCTTTCAATTCCGTACGATCGGCAAATTCTACATCTTCTTCAGCAAAATCTAATTCCAATTCAACCAAACTTGCAAAGTGAATCAACTTTTCACGTAAATCACGCAATTCATTCGAAAACGAACCGCGCATTTGGTTCATCGCCATCTGGTGTGCTCTTTTCGATTGAGAAGAAATCAAATCTGCTACGGCTTCCGCCTGCGATAAATCCATCTTTCCATTCATAAAAGCACGCATCGTAAACTCTCCAGGTTCCGCCATACGACAACCATTGGCAGTTAACAATTGTAGAATCTGTTGCTGTATATACACCGAACCATGACAAGCAATTTCAACGGTTTGTTCACCCGTAAAACTCTTTCCTTCGTGTAAAACGGTCAATAACACCTCATCGATAATTTCTTCGCCTTTGCGAATACGTCCAAAATGAGCAGTATGCGTTCCCACCTTTGATAAATCTTTCGAAAAAACAGTGGACACAATTTCAAACGCATTCTTGCCTGATATACGAATTACTGCTATCGCTCCTATTCCATTCGCTGTCGAAAGCGCACAAATTGTATCGTTGTTTTTTGTAAAAGTGTTCATAGTGTTTATTTAGAAAAGTCCTCCCCCTTGATCCCCCTCCAAAGGGGGAAAAAATTACTTTACCCCTGTTTTATTTTGTATCGTCCACGCAATCAATGTCGCACGTTGTTTCGCCATTTCTGCTTTTTCACCAGCAAACAATTCGTCTAATGTTCTATGAAATAATTCTACCCAACGGTCAAAATGCGCTTTAGACAAATGCATGTGCATGTGTTTGTCTGTTACGTTTGTCGTATATCCCGGTTCATCTAATAACACAAATGACCAAAAATGAACCATCTTTGGCATATGTACCTCAAAATCCAAACGCGCAAAAAAAGGTGCTAATTCAGCATCTTGCAATACCCTTCCGTAAAAAGTATCTACTAGATTTTCAACGTCTTGTTTTGAGGTGATGTCGTTCATAATGATAAAGAAGTTAATGATTTAGTCCTCCCCCTTAATCCCCCTCCGAAGGGGGAAATTATTTAAACCAACTAGCATATTTCACATAGTTATCGGCAATACGTTGTACCTCCCCTTTGAATAATTCTGGTGTCAACGTTTTTACTTTTTTAGCAGGAACTCCAGCATACACACTCCAAGATTCAACACGGGTACCTTCAAGTAAAACTGCCCCAGCGGCAATAATACAATTCGATTCGATATAACAATTATCCATCACGATAGAACCCATTCCAATCAACACATTATCCTCAACGGTACAACCGTGTACCAAGGCATTGTGTCCTACCGAAACATTGTTTCCTAAATTGGTTTTCGTTTTTTCATACGTTGCGTGAATGACAGCACCATCTTGAATATTTACTTTATTACCAAACTTAATGGAATTCACATCGCCACGTACAACGGCAGAAAACCACACCGAACATTGGTCACCCATTTCTACATCTCCCACAATGGTTGCATTTTCAGCAAACCAACAATCTTCCCCGTGTTTCGGAGTAAATCCCCTACATTCTTTGATTAAAGCCATTATTATGCGATTGATTCTACTTTTAAAATTCCTTTTTTCACTAATAATTGTGCGATTTGCACTGCATTCGTTGCAGCACCTTTGCGTAAATTATCCGAAACAATCCACAAATTCAACGTATTCGGATTTGTTTCATCTCGACGAATACGACCTACAAATACATCGTCTTTCGCCTCTGCATATTTAGGCATAGGATAAGAGTTTGTCGTTGGGTCATCTTTCAGGGTAACTCCTGGAGTTTCGTGTAAAATTTTACGAACTTCCGCTAAATCGAAATCATTTTCAAATTCGATATTCACCGCCTCTGAATGTCCTCCAACCACTGGTACACGCACCGCAGTGGCAGTAACATTGATTGCAGGATCCAAAATTTTCTTTGGCTCATTCATCAATTTCATTTCTTCTTTGGTGTAACCGTTATCTAAAAATGTATCACAATGCGGAATACAGTTTTTGTCAATCGGATAATGATATGCCATATCTCCAGTAATTCCATCACGTTCGTTTTCCATTTGCTTTACAGCCTTCACACCTGTACCTGTAATGGATTGATACGTTGATACGATAACACGTTTCACTTTGTATTTTTTATGCAACGGAGCAAGTACCATCACCATTTGAATTGTACTACAATTTGGATTGGCAATAATGAAATCAGCAGCAGTTAATTCATCCCCATTAATTTCAGGAACCACCAATTTTTTTGTTGGGTCCATTCTCCAAGCAGAACTGTTGTCAATTACATACGTTCCAACTTCGGCAAACTTTGGTGCCCATTCCAACGAAGTGTCTCCACCTGCAGAAAAAATAGCCACATCTGGTTTCATTGAAACAGCAGTTTCTAAACCTACAACCTTAAACGATTGCGATCCAAACGAAATTTCTTGTCCTACCGACTTTTCAGAAGCCACAGGTATTAACTCTGTAATTGGGAAATTTTGTTCACGCAACACGGTAAGCATCACATTACCAACCATACCTGTTGCACCTACTACTGCTACTTTCATTTTTAAACATTTAGATGTACTAACCAAAATTACTATTTTTGAACGCACTTAACACACTCTTAATGCGTTCGATTGTATTTTTTCTTGTAATATTTTGTCCAATATTCATTTTCAGTCAAGTAGAAGACCTATTTACGGATGGAAATTTTACCTTAAAACCAAATTGGATTGGTTCTGATACTAAATTTGAAATCAATTCCTCTTTTCAACTTAAAACAAAAGATAGTCAAGAAGATACTGCTTTTTTAAGTGTTAAACACGAGTTAACCAACTTAGAAGATAAAGAATGGCGCTTTTGGATAAAACAATCGTTTTCACCCTCGGCAAATAATTATACAAGGGTTTATTTAACAGCATCTTCCTACGAACTAAAAACTCAACCGGATGGATACTTTCTTCAATTTGGAGAAAGCGGTTCCATTGATGCAATTCGTTTGTTTAAGTCTGAAAACAAAGTAATCAAAGAATTAGGAAATGCTACCATTGGAGCCATTGCAACCAATTTTATTGTTGCTGTAAAAGTAGTTCGAGAAAAAGATGGAACCTGGAGGATTTTTACAGATTATAATGGTGGTGATAATTATATAGAAGAATTCAGCGTAAATGAAAATAGTTCATTATTAGGTTCTTACTTTGGTTTTTATTGTAAATACACTAAAACAAATGCTTCTAAATTTTACTTTGATAATGTATATATAGGACCTAAAATAGTAGATAAAATCCCCCCTATTTTAAATGAAATTGCCGTTAAAAACGATAAACAAATCCTCCTTACTTTCTCTGAAAAAATTGATACTAATTTTATTTCGAACACAGATAATTATTTGATTACCAATAATACCGTTTTTTCGGTAAAAAGAGATTCTATCAAACAAAATACCCTTTTACTTACACTGAATAACAATTTAATTAATGCGAATACATATACTTTACAAGTACTAAAAGTTCAAGATTTAAGTGGAAATAGTAGCAGTAATTTGTCTCAAAACTTTCATTTTTTAATCGCTGAAAAACCACTACCTGGAGATGTCATTTTAAATGAAATTATGGCGAATCCCTCTCCTCCCGTTGGGTTAGCAGAATTAGAATACATCGAGATTTACAATAATAGTAATAAGTACTTTAACCTTGAAAATTGGATAGTAACTGACGGAACAAGCAAAGGAAAAATTGCTAATGGTTGGTTAGCGCCACATACCTATAGACTTTTGTGTAATACAAATAGTTTGGTTTTTATGAACCAAGCATTGGGAGTAACAAGTTTCCCAAGTTTGAATAATAGCGGAGATAAAGTTCAATTATTGGATAGTTCTGGATTGTTACTCGATGAAATCGAATACGATGCTACTTGGTATCACGATGATGTAAAAAACAAAGGCGGTTGGAGTTTAGAAAGAATCAACCCGAATCATCCTTGCAGTGATGGAAACAATTGGTCGGCAAGTACCCATTTTGATGGAGGTACCCCTGGCGAACAAAATGCAGTATATGACACACTTAAAAAGACTTTTCCAATAGATGTAACAATGGTCGATGTTTCAGATAGTTTGAGTTTAAAAATTGTTTTTAATCAACAAGTTAAATCTAATAAAAATGCAGTTTCAGTTTCAAATAATCTTACATTAGACACCCTAATCACCACACCAAATACTTGGAATATTACCTTTAAAAATGCCATTCAAGCATCTAAAGAAAATAGACTAACTATCACATCCATTGAAAATTGTTGGGGAGATAATTCTACCTTTTCAATTCCTTTTGCTTTGTCTGAAAAACCAATAATTGGAGATTTAATCATCAATGAAATTCTATTCAATCCTTATTCTGATGGGGCTGATTTTGTTGAAATTAAAAACAATTCGAATAAATGGATAAACTCGAATTCACTAGCATTTGGAAATAAAAATCAAGGCGAAATTTTAACCGAAAAGGTAACGACGAACCGCTATATCAAACCAGGAGAAGTTGTGTTTTTTGCTTCAGAAAAAGAAAGTATTATTAAAAATTACCAATCAACGAACACAAATCAATTTATTCAAACCAAACTCCCTACTTACAATAATGATTCTGGAACCGTTATTTTATTGTATAACAATACGATAATCGACAAGGTGAGTTACCAAGAAAATTGGCATTTTATCCTACTAAACGAGTACGATGGGAAAGCACTTGAAAGAATCAATCCGCTAAACGCAAGCCAAGATAAATCGAATTGGCAAACTGCTTCTCAAACCTCTGGATTTGCTACACCGGGTAATGAAAATTCACACGCTTATAAAACGAATAATCAACCTAATGAATATGTGTTTTTAACCTCATCAGTCCTTTCACCAAATAATGATGGTGTAGATGATTTATTGGAATTAAATTTTAATAGTTCGTTGAATGAAATAAACTCAACAGTAACGATTTATCAACCTAACGGCGAAATTGTAAAACATTGGTTAAAAAATGAATTCATAGGAAAGCAAGAAAAAAAACATTGGGACGGGATAGATAATAAAGGACAACGAATAACAACAGGAATGTATCTTATTGTTGTTGAAAATCTTACTATTTCTTCGGGTACTCAAGAAACATTAAAAATTCCATTTGCTGTGACTGTCGATTAATTTATTTCTTTTAATTGATTACATTAGTCACTTTATGGAAAATCAAAAAGCACTTTCAACAGAAAAATTTTCTGGATATCAAAAATTTGTTATTGCCATTTTAGCACTTACACAGTTCACTGTAGTTCTGGATTTTATGGTGATGTCTCCACTTGGAGATTTATTGATGAAGTCGATGCAACTTTCAACAAAACAATTTGGGATTGCTGTTTTTTCCTATGCTTTTAGTGCAGGTATTTCAGGATTTTTAACGGCAGGTTTTGCAGACAGTTTCGATAGAAAAAAACTGTTACTTTTCTTTTACATTGGATTTATTGTCGGAACCTTATTTTGTGGTCTAGCCTCTAATTTTTACTTATTAGTTGCGGCAAGAGTTTTTACCGGAATCTTCGGAGGAGTAATTGGTTCTATTTCTATGGCAATTGTTTCTGATTTATTTCCAATCGAAAAAAGAGGAAGGGTTATGGGGTTCTTACAAATGGGATTCGGAACTAGTCAAGTACTAGGTATTCCGATCAGTTTATACATTGCGAATCACTTTGGTTGGCAGTCTCCTTTCTTTCTAATTGTCGGGATGGCATTAATTATTTGGTTATTTATTGTGCTAAAAATGAAACCTATAACCAAACATTTAGAAGTAAAAGATAAGGACACAAACGCACTTCAACATTTAATTCATACCATTCAAAATAGAAATTATAGAGTTGGATTTTTAACCACAGCACTTATGTCTTTAGGCGGTTTTATGATTATGCCTTGGGGAAGTGTTTATGCTATTAACAACTTGCACGTTACGCAAGAACAACTACCGCTATTATTTATGATTGCAGGAGTAGCGACCCTATTAATGATGCCTTTGATTGGTAAAATCAGTGACAAAATCAATAAATTTACAATCTTTACTTTTGCTTCTGCGTGGATGATTATCGTAGTTGTAACCTATGCAAATTTAGGCGAAACCTCTTTTGCAATAGTCGTTATTCTCAATGTATTGATGATGATGGGGGTAATGGCTCGAATGGTTCCTAGCGTAGCATTAGTTTCTGAATTACCAAAATTACAAGACAGAGGCGCTTTTATGAGTGTTAATTCATCTTTACAACAAATGGCTGGGGGTATAGCAGCAGCGATTGGTGGTATGATTGTCGTTCAAAAAGATGTGCATAGCCCTATCGAACACTATGATACTTTGGCTTATGTCGTTAGTTTTTTTGTAATTCTTTGTGTTGTTATGCTATACCGAGTTCAGAAAATCATCAAGGAAACTAAATCCAAACTTTAGTTCCTTCCGAGCAATTCTGACAGATATCAATTTGTTTTCTACCAGTCAATACCATTTTACGAAACCCTTGGTATTTTTCTGATTTCCATAATGTGTTAAAGGGAATACTCGTTGCACTACCCAACGGGTATTTAGCATCTTTATCAAAACAACAGGGAACCACTTGCCCATCCCAAGTAAAAACACAAGAAGACCACATACGCCAACAGTGATTTTGAATGGCATATTTTAACTTATATGTACCGTCTTTTTGAAGTTTGTAACGAGTATACTTTTCATTCGTCGGCATCAACTGGTGACCGTTTTTGTAATCGTATAGTTGGGCGGTTTTTAATCGAACCTCATCTACCCCTAATTCTTTTGCTAAATTAAATACAGAAGGAATTTCGTGCTCATTTGGTTTTACTACCAAAAACTGAAATATCAGGTGGGGTGTTTGACTTTGTAGTTGTTCTTTAGCACGTATTAATTCTTTGGTTGCTGAAATCACCTTGTCTAATTTACCCGAAACACGATACGATTCATACGTTTCTTGCGTAGTTCCATCAATGGAAATGATCAATCTATCAAGACCGGATAAAACAATCTCTTCTGCTATTTTAGCATTTATAAAATGTGCATTTGTGGAAGTAGCAACATATACATTTCTTTCTTTGGCAGCCTTTACCAATGATAAAAAGTCAGGATTTAAAAACGGTTCTCCCTGAAAATAATAATTCACATACATCAATTGTTTTCCGATGGAATCCAATAAGAAATTATTATCAATCAGTGAAAGTTTTCCTGTGGGACGAGTAAAGGCTTTTAAGCCACTTGGACACTCTGGACAACCAAGATTACAGGCGGTAGTAGGTTCAATACTTACAGTAAAAGGTTTTCCCCAAACGATGGGTCTGCGTATGATTCTTGAAAAAATAAAAGAAAAATAAAGTGAAAACAAATTCCATAATCGAAGAAATGTAATGTACTTCAATATAGAAAATATGTCTTTACTGGTTGACATAAATACACTAAATTGAAACCATTTGAACGAATCCCAATCGGTTTAATTCTTGCCAAAGTTTAGCTGTAGGCAATCCCATTACATTGAAATAAGAACCCTCCATTTTTTCAATTCCTATATAGCCAATCCATTCTTGAATTCCATACGAACCTGCTTTATCATAAGGCTTATATTGATCTACGTAGTATGAGATTTCGTTAGAAGAAAGCGTAGAGAAAGTAACCAATGTTGTATCCGAAAAACTCCATTGATTTGAAGAAGTTGATAGGCTTACTCCCGTAATCACTTTATGGGTTTTTCCTGATAATAAGTTCAACATAGCAATGGCTTCTTCACGCGTTTCTGGTTTTGCCAAGAATTGATTATCCACAATCACCGCTGTATCCGAGCAAATTAATAATTCATTATTTGCTAAAGTATTTAGTAAAACCTGTGCTTTTTGAATGGCCAAGTATTCAGCAATGTGTTCTAATGGTAAATCGTGAGGATAAGTTTCGTCTGAATCTTGTGTTCGAATCACAAAATCAAGTCCCATACCCTTTAATAATTCTTGTCTTCTTGGCGATTTAGAACCTAGAATAAGTGTGTGTGATAATTGAATCATTAGGTTAAAACTACGTGTGTTGAATGAATTTCTTCCCCTACAAAAGCAGATGCTTTTTTATCAAAATCGGTAGCAGTTTCGGTAGTTAAATAATCTACTCCACCGTTTTTGGTGCATTTATTTGCTAGTTCTGTATGATTTTCTAAATACGTTTTTAAAGATTTTGCTACGATTTCTCCTTGTGTAACCACTTTTACATGCTCAGGCACGGATTCTTTTACAATCGACGCTACTAAAGGATAGTGTGTACATCCTAATAATAAGGTGTCAATTGCAGTATCTTTTGCTAGCAAACGATCAACATCTCGTTTGATAAACCATTTCCCTCCTTCTTGTTCATGCAATTGATTCTCGATTAAAGGAACCCAAATAGGACACGCTTTTTGGGAAAGTTGTACTTCAGGAAAAAACTTGGCTATTTCCAAGCGATATGAATCGGATTTGATGGTTCCCTCTGTAGCTAAAATTCCAATGTGTTTGTTCTTTGAAAAATCACCAATCACTTCTGATGTAGGTCTAATAACCCCTAATACTCTTTTGTTTGAATCAATGAGAGGTAAATCTTTTTGTTGAATAGACCTCAATGCTTTTGCGGAAGCAGTATTACATGCTAAAATGATTAGTTCACACCCTTGTTCAAATAAAAACTTTACTGCCTGTAATGTAAACTCGTAAACCACATCAAAAGAACGCGGTCCATAAGGTGCACGCGCATTATCACCCAAATACAAATAATCGTACTCAGGCAAGACTTTGCGTAAATCATTTAAAATAGTTAGGCCTCCGTAACCAGAATCAAAAACTCCTATGGGACAACGTTTGTTCATTTCTAGGAATAAAAATAAAAAAAGGCAACCGAAAGCCGATTACCTTAATCAATTAAATTGTGTTTTATTTATTTTTTAGGAGCTTCTATAGCATCTAATTTCAATAACTCAACCATAACTTCACTTGTAACATCTTGGCCGCCTTTAAAATACAAAGTAGTACTTTCGTCGATTACATAGTTGATTTTTTTAGCTGCCGCAACACGCTCTACCGCTTTTTGTACACGCTTTAAAATAGGTTCGTTTAACTCATTACCCATTTTTTGCATTAACTGTTGTAATTCTTGTTCACGTTGTTGAATTGCTTGGCTTTTCTTTTGAATTCTTTCTTCTTCGTATTGTTTCATTACAGGAGTCAAAGTTGCTTGATCTGCCATATATTTTGAATATACTTTTTGTAATTCTTCTTCCATCTCTTTCAATTCTCCAGCTCCTTTTTGTTCGAAGGCAGACAATTGCTTCATTGCTTCCTTACGAGAAGGTAAAGTATCTAATAATTTTTGAGTGTTTACGTGTGCTACTTTTGTTTGAGCAAATGTTGTTAAAGACAACAATAAAGAAAATACTAATACTACTTTTTTCATTACTTTTTTTTTACGATTTATTACTTTGTTTTTATTCCCAATTCTTTAATAATCTCATCACTAAGGTCATACTTTTTATCTGCAAAAACCAAATTACTTTGATTCGCTTTATCAAAGATGAAAGAATACCCTTTTTTAGTTGCTATTCTTTGCATAGCATCATATACCTTATCTTGTATCGGTTTTACAAGTTCTTGTCTTTTTTGAAAATATTCACCACTAACACCAAATCTTGCTTGTTGTAATTCGATAATTTCATTTTCTAATTTTTGTAGCTCTTCTTGACGTTTTTCTTTTTCCTCTGATGGAAGCAATACTTCTTCTTTGTTAAATAGCTCTTTCTTCTGATTGAATACTTTATTTCTTTCCTCTATCTCCTTCGTCCATCGATCTGCCATTTTATCTAATCGATCTTTAGCTTCTTTATATTCGGGCATTTTAGTTAGAATATATTCAGAATTTATAAACCCATATTTTTGAGCTCCCACAAACGTAGATCCCAAAGTCAATAAAAGTAAAACAAAATATTTTTTCATTTTAATCTAAACCGTTTCCAAATATACGTTTAAAAACATCATTTATTATAATTCACCTAAATTCATTCCAATTGTAAAATTCAATTTACCAAAATATCCTTTCTCTTGAATACTTTGATCTGATCCCCCACCTATTCTATACCCTTGCGAGTGTGGATCTAAATAATCGAATCCCCAACCATAATCCAAACCTAACATACCAAACATAGGTAAGAATACGCGTACCCCCACTCCCGCTGAGCGTTTCACATTAAAAGGATTATACATTTTAATATTTGTAAACGTATTTCCTGCTTCTCCAAATGCTAGTACATAAAAAGTAGCTTGCGGATTTAATGAAATCGGATATCGAAGTTCTAAAGTATACTTTGTAATAATTGGATCACTTGCAGCGCTAGACAAACTATTGTCATTATACCCTCTTAAAGCAATCATTTCTCGACCACCCAATTGATTCATTCCAGAAAGTCCATTACCTCCAAGAGCAAAACGCTCAAATGGAGTTAAACCTTTGGTATTACTATACGCGCCCATAAAACCAAAACCAATACGTGGCATAAGAACCAATTTTTTATCAGCAGTCAACGGTAAAAACCAAGCTCCCGTAAATTTCAACTTGAAGTATTCCAAATATTTATACTTCTCTTGTTGTGTTGCAGTGCTAAAATCTTTATTGCCATTAAATAAGAAATAAGGAATAGAAGATTTAGCTGTAAATACCATTTGGCTACCCTCTTTCGGGAAGATAGGGTTATCTATCGAATTTCGTTGCAATACATACTTTATACTAATATCATTGGCATACCCATTACTAAAACTTGGGAAAAAACTTTGATAATTTGAAACATCATAGTATTGATAAGCAAGTTCATAATATGCATTGAAAAAATCATCAGGAAATTTCTTCCTGCGACCAAAACCAACACCCGCACCTGTTATCGAAATCCCAGAATAATTTGGATTTGAACGTAATAAACCTGTTCCAAATTGAGAATGATTAATCCAAGTTGATAATGAATTCGGTTTTTTACCACCTAACCAAGGCTCCGTAAACGAGAAAGTATATGATTGAAAAAAAGTACCATTCGTTTGTGCTCTCAACGACAATTTTTGACCATCTCCTGACGGTAATGGTTGCCATGCATTTGACTCAAAGATACGTTTTAAAGAGAAATTATTAAATGTCAAGCCTAAAGTACCAACGATTCTACCTGCTCCATATCCACCTGACAATTCAATCTGATCCGAAGATTTTTCTTCTACTGTATATTCAATATCTACTGTACCATCTTGAGGATTTGGTATGGGATTAATTTGGAATGCCTCATTATTGAAATAACCCAACTGAGAAAGCTCTCTTTGGGTTCTGATAATATCATTACGATTAAATAAATCTCCTGGTTTAGTTCGAATTTCTCTACGAATCACATGATCATTCGTTTTTGTGTTTCCTTTGATTACAATTCTTTTAACCCTTGCCTCTTTCCCTTCGATAATGCGCATTTGATAATTAATCTCATTATTTTCAATATTCGTTTCTATTGGAATAACCTGAAAAAATAAATACCCTCTATCCATATAAAGAGAAGAAATATCTCTACCATCGGGACTCATTGTAATTCTAGATTCCAACAAAGATTTATTGTAAATATCCCCTTGTTTAATTACCAATACTGTATCTAAATAACCACTTGAAAATTTTGTATTACCTAACCATTGAATTTTACCAAAACGATAAATATTTCCTTCATCAATAGTCAATTTTACAAGAATGTGCTTTGGATCTTCAAGATAGAACGTGTCTCTTGCTATACGTGCATCCCGTAAACCTTTAGAATTTAACTTCGATACTATAGCTTGTTTGTCTTTTTCATAAGCAGAAATCATGAATTTTGATCTGCTAAAAACACGCATAATAGACTGGCGTTTAGTATCATCCATAGCGCCACGTATTTTTCGCTTTGCTAATTTTTCGCTTTTAAACTTGAATACACCTAATACCTCGAAATTGCTGAAATTATCTAAATTCCCCTCTACTTCGATATCCTTGATTTTTACTTTTTGACCTTTATCTACAAAAATGGTAAACATAGATGCATTATTCATTAATTTATCAGGTTCTTGTTCAACTCTTACACTAACAGAATAATAGCCTTTTTCCTTAAAATATCCTTTGATTTTATTTTGAGTATTTAATACTAAAGCTTCATTTATTGTTTTTCCAGAATATAGGGTCACTAATTCTCTTAACTTGTCGATGTCTTTTTTTGAAGCACCTACAAATTTAAATCGAGATAATTTGGGTCTTGGTACCAATTTGATTGCTAAAAACACAACTCCATTGATTTCTTTTTCAACTTGTATGTCAATAAATGAAAAAAGACCTTCCTTCCACAAATTCTGAATTGCATCGGTAATTTTTTGACCTGGAATTTTGATTTTCATTCCTGACTTTAAGCCGGCAACCATTTTAATTGACTGGTGATCAAAATTGTCAGCACCATCAATACGTATTGGACCAATCTCATATTCTTTAGGACTAAAATAATCAACTTGAAATTCTGTACTTACCGTAGTTTGATTCACTTGAGATTTCAATCCCAAAGAAACTAGTGGAATTAGAATCAATATATATTTATTCATACTTATGAAAGTTGTTCGGAAGTTTGTCCAAAACGTCGTTCTCTTTTTTGATAAGAAAGAACCGCTTTGTATAAATCTTCCTCTTTAAATTCAGGCCATAAAACATCCGTAAAATATAATTCTGAATAAGCGATTTGCCACAATAAAAAATTACTAATTCGTTGCTCTCCACTTGTTCTGATTAATAATTCTGGGTCCGGATAGTTTGCCGTTGTTAGGGAATTACTAATCAGTTCATCGTTGATATCTGATAAGGTAATTTTTCCTTGTTTATAATCTTCTGATATTGACTTTATTGCTGCTTTTATTTCCCAACGAGCACTATAATTTAAAGCTAAAATCAGATTAAATTCTGTATTTCCTGCTGTTTTTTCTTTTGCTTCGCGTAATTCATCTTGACATGATTCAGGTAGACCATCATCATCTCCAATCGTCAATAACCGAATACCATTCTCATTCAATTCATCTACCTCATTCGCGATCGTTTGTACCAATAGATTCATTAAACCATCAATTTCTTCTTTCGGGCGACTCCAATTTTCTGTTGAAAAAGTATATAAAGTCAGGTATTTAACCCCTAACTTTTTACATCCGTTCAATGCTTCACGAACTGATTCGACCCCAACAGAGTGTCCAAATAATCTTTCTTCTCCTTGTTGTTTTGCCCAACGCCCATTTCCATCCATGATGATAGCAACATGTTGAGGTATGTTCTGTTTATCAATTTGCGATAGATAATCCATTTTACTCTAATAAAGTCAAAACGACAAATTTAATAATGATATTCCAAAAAGACTGATTTAGTTGGCAATCATTAACAAAAAACTCACAAAAAGAAATTAAAAAAGGGGTTTTCTTTTCAGAAAACCCCTCTAATATTTTTTTTGGAAGATTACTCTGCCAATAAAATCAATTTGTTATTTGTTAGTTCAACAACACCTCCATCAACATCTATCGTTAAAACTTTGTTAGATGCATCTACTTGAACTCTTTTATTTAACTTTTTAGTATTCTTCAATGGTTGAGATAAATCAACTTTAATTGTACCTTTTGTTAACGCAGAGATAATTGGTGCGTGGTTGTTTAATACCTGAAACAATCCATCCTTCCCCGGTAATTGTACTGCAACTACCTCGCCAGAAAATAAATTGCTCTCAGGAGTGATTATTTCTAATTGCATAGTTTCAAGTATTAGTTTCCTGTGTCAGCTAACATTTTCTTACCTGCCTCGATAACGTCTTCAATCGTTCCTTTCAAGTTGAAAGCAGCTTCTGGATACTGATCCATTTCACCGTTTAAAATCATGTTGAAACCTTTGATAGTATCTTGGATGTCAACCAATACTCCTTTGATACCTGTAAACTGTTCAGCTACGTGGAAAGGTTGAGATAAGAAACGTTGAATACGACGCGCTCTGTGTACAACTAATTTGTCTTCTTCAGAAAGCTCATCCATACCAAGGATAGCAATGATATCTTGTAATTCTTTATAACGTTGTAAGATTTGTTTCACGTTTTGAGCACAATTGTAATGAGCCTCACCCAACACTTTAGCAGAAAGGATACGAGAAGTTGAATCTAATGGGTCAACCGCAGGATAGATACCTAACTCAGCAATTTTACGAGACAATACAGTTGTTGCATCTAAGTGAGCAAACGTGTTAGCCGGAGCCGGGTCAGTTAAGTCATCCGCAGGTACGTAAACCGCTTGTACAGATGTAATAGATCCATTTTTAGTTGAAGTAATACGCTCTTGCATCGCACCCATCTCAGTTGCTAATGTAGGTTGGTAACCTACCGCAGATGGCATACGACCTAATAAAGCAGATACCTCAGAACCAGCTTGCGTAAAACGGAAGATGTTATCAACGAAGAAAAGGATATCTTTACCTTGTCCATCACCTTCACCATCACGGTAATATTCAGCTAATGTCAATCCAGATAAAGCTACACGAGCACGTGCACCTGGAGGCTCATTCATCTGACCGAAAACGAAAGTAGCTTTAGACTCTTTCATTTCTTCTAAATCGATCTTAGAAAGATCCCATCCTCCTTCTTCCATTGAGTGCATAAATTCTTCACCATACTTGATGATACCAGACTCTAACATCTCACGTAATAAGTCATTTCCTTCACGAGTACGCTCACCAACACCAGCAAACACTGATAAACCTCCGTGTCCTTTAGCGATGTTGTTAATCAACTCCTGAATTAATACTGTTTTACCAACACCAGCACCACCGAATAAACCAATTTTACCTCCTTTTGCATAAGGCTCAATTAAGTCAATTACTTTTATACCTGTAAATAATACTTCTGTTGAAGTAGATAATTGATCAAATTTTGGAGCTTCACGGTGAATTGACATACCACCTTCATTGCTCACTTCGTTAATTCCGTCGATAGCTTCACCTACCACGTTGAATAAACGACCTTTAATTTTATCACCGATAGGCATTCTGATTGCGTCACCTGTAGCAACTACAGCCATACCACGTGTGAATCCATCTGTAGAATCCATGGAAATTGCACGTACAGAACTTTCTCCAACGTGTGCTTGTACTTCTAATACAACGCGTGTTCCATTTTCTTTTCTAACTTCCAATGCATCAAAAATGTTTGGAAGAGCTACTCCCTTTTCGAAGCTTACGTCAACCACAGGACCAATTACCTGTGAAATTTTACCTTGAATATGCGACATATCGTGCCTTTTAAGTGTAATTTCTGAATTTGCCTGCAAAGATATATCTTTTTTTATTAACAACTTATTTTATTTGTGAATTTTAGTTGATATTCTAAAAATTTCCTTATAAATCAAGGATGAAACAAATAAAAATAGTATTTAACAACGTTTTTTTGAATGCAGTAATTAACAAAAAAAGGGTCGCTTTCGCGACCCTAAACATTTTCTTGAAAGAAACTCTTTCTTATTTCATATTAGATAAATCTGGCATATCACGTGTGAATGCAGGGATACCTGTTACATCCATCCCTGTAATTAACAAGTGAATGTCGTGTGTACCTTCGTAAGTCACTACTGATTCTAAGTTTGCCATATGGCGCATCATTGAATATTCTGAAGTGATACCCATACCACCGTGAATTTGACGTGCTTCACGCGCAATATTCATAGCGATTTCACAGTTGTTACGTTTTGCCATTGAAATTTGTGCAGATGTAGCTCTACCTTCATTTCTCAATTGACCCAAACGGAATGTTAATAATTGTGCTTTGGTGATTTCAGTAATCATCTCAGCCAATTTCTTTTGTTGTAATTGGAAAGCACCAATCGGAACACCAAACTGTGTTCTTTCTTTACAATATCTCAATGCTTGATCGTAACAATCCATAGCAGCACCTAAAGCACCCCATGCGATACCGAAACGAGCAGAATCCAAACAACTTAATGGAGCACCTAATCCAGTTCTTCCAGGTAATATGTTTTCTTTTGGAACTTTCACATCAACGAAAATTAACTCTCCAGTAGATGAAGCTCTCAATGAAAGTTTTCCGTGCATTTCAGGAGTTGAAAACCCTTCCATTCCACGCTCAACTACCACACCGTGAATTCTTCCCGACTCATCTTTCGCCCATACCACAGCGATATCAGCAAAAGGAGCGTTAGAAATCCACATTTTAGCACCGTTCAAAATAACATGATCACCAGCATCTTTGAAGTTTGTAATCATTCCACCAGGATTTGATCCATGATCTGGTTCAGTTAAACCAAAACAACCCATCATTTCACCCGTAGCTAATTTTGGAAGGTATTTCATTTTTTGCTCTTCAGAACCATATTTCCAAATTGGATACATAACTAAAGAACTTTGTACAGACGCTGTAGAACGTAATCCTGAATCACATCTTTCCAACTCTTGCATAATCAAACCGTACGAAATTTGGTCTAAACCAGGACCTCCGTATTGTTCAGGAATATAAGGACCAAAAGCACCGATTTCTCCTAATCCTCTTAATAAATGTAAAGGAAATGTCGCTTTTTCATAATGCTCGTCAATGATTGGAGAAACTTCTTTTTTAACCCATGCACGTGCAGCATCACGAACCAACAATTGTTCTTCCGTGTACAAATCATCCATGTTATAATAATCTGGATGTGTATATAAATCTGTAGCCATATTAATTAGTTATAAGGTGGGACAAAATTAGTATTATTAAAATGATAAACAAAGTAAATTAAAAGGTGTTCATACACGGATGAAAACAAAATAGTAATTTTGCAATGTATAACGATTTTATGAGCCTGAACTATGCCCTACACACTTTGATTCAATCTGTTGATAAACAAGATATTAGATTGAATTTGGTATGGAGAGCCGAAACTCCTTATCAATGGGCTATATACAGTTTATTTATCACTTTTGTTTTACTTACAATTGCACGTATTAATAACCCATTTTTCATTTCATCTCTTGCAAAATCGCTATATAAAAATAGAAATGTAGAAAAAATAGTATTTGAAGAACTACCCTTAAGTCTTATAACCAATTTTTGCCTGATATCAACATTTATAATCAGTTTTTCAATCATTACTTCATTTTTGATAAGTGAAAACTTCAAACTTTTTGGTTGGACAAACTGGATGATTGCTATCGGTATTCCTGTTTACTTACTACTTGCTCCTCAATTATACTTAACCCTTGTGGAATTAACTACAGGTGAAAAAAATTTCTCCAAGGAAATCAAACTAACCAATCGAATTATCTGTGAATTTTTAGGATTATTTGGTGTTTTATTTTTATTAATATGGATATTTGATCCTTATGTCCATTGGTTCGTAAGCAACCTAACTATTTATTTATTAGCTATAACTTACTTTTATAGAATATTTAGAGGATTTATTTTTGCTTTTTCAAAAGGGCTCCCTTGGTATTACATAATTTTGTATTTTTGCACGTTTGAACTATTACCTTTATATATAGTATTTTACTATTTATCAAGAGTATATATATGATTTTGAATTGATAACTAAATTTAAATAGTGTGAGCATCAAAACAATTTTAGTTTCGCAACCTAAACCAGAAGGAGAAAAATCTCCTTATTTTGATTTGGCTGATAAATACAAATTGAAAATTGATTTCAGACCATTCATTCGAGTTGAAGGTGTTAATGCGCAAGAATTTAGATCGCAAAGGGTAAATTTTGGTGATTTTACGGCTGTTATTCTTACTTCTAAAAATGCAGTAGACCACTATTTTAGAATGGCTCAGGAAACACGTTTTACCGTTCCAGACACGATGAAGTATTTTTGTATTTCAGAAGCAATCGCTTTGTATTTACAAAAATATGTTACCTATAGGAAAAGAAAAATTTTCTTTGGGAAACAAACCATTGAAGAACTTGTAGAAACAATGCGTAAACACAAAGGAGAAAAATACCTTCTTCCTTGTACCGATATTTTAAGAGATAAAATTCCAGAAACATTAGAGCAACATAAAATCGATTTCACTAAAGCTATGCTATACAGAACAGTAGCTTCTGATTTAAGTGATTTAGAACATGTTTCTTATGATATGTTGGTGTTTTTTAGTCCAGGAGGAATTGAGTCTTTATTCAAAAACTTCCCTGACTTTAAACAAAATGAAACTATCATTGCTGCATTTGGACCTACTACAGCAAACGCAGTAATTAAAAACAACCTTCGATTAGATGTTCATGCGCCACAGCCAAACGCACCAAGTATGACTGCAGCAATTGAAAATTATGTTAAAGATTCTTTAAAAAAGAAATAATATTGAAAAGCGTCAATGATTGACGCTTTTCATTTTTAATATCTAATTCACAATTTAATATATGGCAAAGAGCAAAAAAAGACAAGAAGAAGTTCTTTCTCCAGAAAAAGTAAAAACATTTACAAGACGTTTTTGGGTGCTGGCAACTTTTCCTATTACATTCATTGTTTGTTTGTTAATATATCAGTCTTTTAGTGACCTCCCATCTATCGAAGATTTAAAAGATCCCCAATTATCTGCCTCTGTAGTATATGCAAGTGATGGTCAATCTGAATTAGGTCGCTACTGGAAAGTAAACCGATTAGTCGCACACTACGATTCTATTTCACCATTCATTACAGATGCTTTAATCTCTACAGAAGATGAACGCTTTTACGCTCATTCTGGTATTGATGTAAAGGCACTGGCGAGAGCTGTAGTTAATGTAGGGGGTGCTGGGGGTGCTTCTACAATTACACAACAGTTAGCAAAACAGTTGTTTACAATTAAATCTCGCGAAGAACGTGAAGAAATGCTTGCACGTGGTGAAGAAGAAAGTAAACCTTTATTTGGGAGCATAGGACGTAAAGCAAACCGTCTAATTGAAAAAGTAAGAGAAAATATTATCTCTACTCGTATAGAAGAAACCTTTACCAAAGAAGAAATTATTACGATGTATCTCAATCAATTTGATTTCTTGTATAATGCCGTTGGTATAACGAATGCTTGTAAAATTTACTTCAATAAAACCCCAAAAACAGTATCCAAAGACGAAGCTGCAATGTTAGTAGGTATGTGTAAAAATCCAACATTGTATAATCCATATACTTTTACCCAAAAAAATTACAGAGCCATTTTAGCAGATAATAAAGGAGTAAATCCAAATGAAATAAGTAAAAGTGAAATACTCGAAGCAAGAGAAAAAGACAGTATGAGGGCTGTTGAACGAAGAAATCAAGTGTTATTTCAATGGTTAAAAAACAGTGAAGGAGATAATGATGGACTTCGTTTGCATATTACTCGCGAAGAGTATGAACAACTTTGTAAAAAACCGATTGTATGTGATTTCCAACAATTGAGTTTCAAAAAAGGGCGTGCAACTTATTTTAGAGAAGCCATTCGCAAAGAAGTAGTCGCTTTATTAGATGAAAAAGACGAAAATGGAGATTATGTAATCTACAAACGTAACTTGGAAGACCCAGAAGATAAAAGCAGGCCTTACAACATTTACGAAGATGGTTTAAGAATTTACACCACTGTAGATTATAGAATGCAAGTGTATGCAGAAGAAGCCGTAAAAAGACATTTAAAAACAAAACTTCAGCGAGCATTCAATCGAAACAACCGTGGTTTACGTAACTACCCTTTTTCGAATGATATAAAAACAGAAGAAGTTAAAAAAATAATGAACGATGCTGTTCGTAGATCGGATCGGTTTTTCAATTCATCAAATGCAGGAATGAGTGAAGATGAAATCTTTGCAAAATTCAAAGAAAAAGTACCTATGCAAATCTTTACATGGGATGGTGAAGTAGATACATTAATGTCTCCGTTGGATTCTATTAAATATTACAAATCTTTCTTACAAGCTGGACTCATGTCTATCGAACCTGAAACAGGGTTTGTAAAAGCATGGGTTGGTGGAACAGACATAGATCATTTTGCCTACGATCACGTAAAACAAGGTAAACGTCAGGTAGGTTCAACTATAAAACCTTTTGTCTATGCTACAGCAATGTCAATGGGTGTAATCAAACCTTGTACACAAGTACCAAACGTACCACATTGCATAAAATTATACCACGATGATGGAACATACTTTAAAACATGGTGTCCTAGCGGTGGTGGTGAAGGTGGTACCGTTTCTGTCAAAAAAGGCTTGGCTATGTCTAAAAATAACGTAGCCGCATGGATCATCAATAAATTAGGAGCAAATGGGCCAAAAACAGTTGCTCGAATTTTAGATCAAATGGATATTCACTTAGAAAAAAGAGATATCAAGCCTGCGATGTGTTTAGGTACCATGGATTTAAGTTTATATCAATTGGTTGCGGCTCAAGCGATGTTTGCAAATCACGGCTTATATAATAAACCTACTACCATTCTTCGCATTGAAGATCGATATGGAAATGAGATTTACACGAATAAATTTGAGACAAGAGAAGTATTTAATGAAACGTATGCTTACTCAATGTTAGAATTAATGAAAGAAGTATGTCGTTCTGGAACAGCTGCAAGCATTAGAAGTGGACAAGCATGGGCAAACATTCCATACCCTACTGCTGGAAAAACGGGTACAACCCAAAGTAATTCAGATGGTTGGTTTGTTGGTATCACACCAGATTTAGCAACCGGAGTTTGGGTTGGTGCTGAGGACAGAGGAGTAAGGTTCCATTCAACCGATGAAGGTCAGGGTGCGCGCGTTGCATTACCAATTTATGGATACTTTATGAATAGTATATATAAAGACCCTAAACTAAAAGTATCCAAAGAAGACTTTGAAAAACCAGAAGGATTTGATAAATCTAAAGTCAATTGTAATGATAAATATTACGATGACGGAAGTGAAGAAGAAGAGGAAGAAGGAGATGGTACAGAAACAGACCCAAATGCTGAACCAGCTGAAGTTCCTGAAGAATTAAATATTTAGCACTTAATTTCAATAGATATGAATAAAGTAGTAAAAGACGTAAATGAAGCTTTACAAGGCATCGAAGACGGAATGACGTTAATGGTGGGTGGTTTTGGTTTATGTGGTATCCCTGAAAATTCAATTGCGGAATTGGTTCGTAAAGGAACTAAAGACCTAACTTGTATTTCAAATAATGCAGGGGTTGACAATTTTGGATTAGGTTTATTACTCCAAAATAAACAAGTAAAAAAAATGATTAGTTCTTATGTTGGTGAGAATGATGAATTTGAAAGACAAATGTTATCAGGCGAACTTGAAGTAGATCTAATCCCACAAGGTTCATTAGCTGAAAGATGCCGTGCAGGGGGTGCAGGAATACCTGCTTTCTTTACTCCAGCTGGATTTGGAACTGAAGTTGCTGAAGGAAAAGAAGTACGCATTTTCAACGGAAAACCACACATTCTAGAATCAGCATTGACTGCTGACTTTGCAATTGTAAAAGCGTGGAAAGGAGATACTGAAGGTAATTTAGTTTTCAAAGCGACTGCTAGAAATTTCAACCCAATGATGGCGATGGCAGGTAAAATTACTATTGCTGAAGTGGAAGAATTAGTGCCTGCTGGTGAATTAGATCCAAACTTCATCCATACTCCTGGTATTTTCGTACAACGTATTTTCCAAGGAAATAATTACGAAAAGAGAATTGAACAAAGAACGGTTAGAACAAGATAATGCATCAATGATTTAATGTTTAAATGTAACAATGATTTAATGTGAAAATTAAATAATGTTTTAATTCGTAAATGGAGCAATGGAGAATAGTCGACCGAATATTATTTTAGATAAAACTATTAAGTTTTCGTTAGACATTATTAGATATTGTGAAATATTAGAAAGTGAAAGAAAATTTGTAATTGCAAAACAACTATTAAAATCTGGAACTTCCATTGGTGCAAATACATTCGAGGCTCAAAATGCAGAATCTAAAAATGATTTTATTCATAAATTAAAAATTGCTGCAAAAGAAATTGAAGAAACTAAATATTGGTTGATTCTATGTGAATTATCAGAAAGTTATCCTTTTGATGAAACACTAAAAACACAAATAAATGAAATTGGATTAATTATTTACAAAATAATTTCAAGTTCAAAGAAAAATTAACTTACCAACTATTTAATGCATTGGTACATTGAAAAATTGGTACATTAAAAAAATAAAAAAAGATGGCTTTAGATAAAATTGGAATCGCAAAACGTATCGCTCAAGAATTGAGAAATGGTTGGTACGTGAACTTGGGAATTGGTATCCCAACATTAGTGGCAAATTACATTCCAGATGGAATTGATGTTGAATTTCAATCTGAAAATGGAATTTTAGGAATGGGTCCTTTTCCATTTGAAGGAGAAGAAGATGCAGACTTAATCAACGCAGGAAAACAAACAATTACAGTGAAAAAAGGAGCTGTATTTTTTGATTCTGCAACATCCTTTGCAATGATTCGTGGACAACATGTACAGTTAACTGTTTTAGGAGCGATGGAAGTCTCTCAAAATGGAGACATTGCCAACTGGAAAATTCCAGGAAAGATGGTGAAAGGTATGGGTGGTGCTATGGATTTAGTAGCTTCTGCTGAAAATATCATCGTTGCAATGATGCACACCAATAAAGCAGGAGAAACAAAAATCTTAAAAGAATGTACATTACCATTAACAGGCGTTGGTTGTGTTAAAAAGGTTGTTACCGATTTAGCAGTACTTGAAATCAAAGATGGTAAATTCCACTTAATTGAAAGAGCACCAGGTGTTTCTGTTGAAGAAATTGTTGCTAAAACAGAAGGAGATTTAGTAGTTCCAGATAATGTACCAGAAATGGTTTTGTAATTTAATATTACTTTTTCATAAAACTCAAGCTAGAAATGGTTTGGGTTTTTTTATGGAACTATTTTAACACTTGCAGATTTGCAAATCAAATCCTAACTTTGTTAGTTAGGTAGATGCTTAAATAATCTAACTAATTATATTGTATAATTTAACCAAAAAACCAATATGCCTTTTTATGCAAAATTAGGTTCGTTTCCAGACAAACGTCACGTGACCTTTGAAAAACCTGAGGGCGGTTATTATTATGAACAGTTATTTGGTACGGAAGGATTTCATGGATTTTCTTCCTTGTTATATCATGTTCATAGACCTACTCAAGTAAAGTCTGTATCCGCTCCCATTGACTTAACTCCAAAAGCTGCTATTGATAAAAATATTTCTTCACAAATGTTGAGAGGTTTTGAAGTAGCACCGAAAGATGACTTTTTAGATAGTAGAACAATTGTATTATTTAACAATGATTTAAATATTGCGTTGGCTTCTCCAAAAAAGTCGTTACGTTCTTATTTCTATAAAAATGCAGACGCTGATGAAGTTATTTTCATTCACGAAGGTTCAGGAAAATTAAGAACTTTAGTGGGCAATATTGACTTTGAATATGGGGATTATTTAGTGATACCTCGTGGAATGATTTACCAAATTGATTTCAATACAGAGAATAACCGCTTATTCATTGTCGAGTCATTTAGCCCAGTAATTACTCCAAAAAGATATAGAAATAACTTCGGTCAATTATTGGAGCATTCTCCGTTTTGTGAACGTGATTTTAAATTACCTACAGAATTAGAAACACACAACGAAAAAGGTGAATTCTTAATCAAAATCAAAAAAGAAAATGTGTTGCATGAAGTAGTTTATGCCACGCACCCGTTTGATGTTGTTGGTTGGGATGGATTTAATTTCCCATATGCGTTCTCAATACATAATTTTGAACCAATTACAGGTAGAGTTCACCAACCACCACCAGTACATCAAACATTTGAGGCACACAATTATGTAATCTGCTCTTTTGTTCCTCGTTTATACGATTATCATCCAAAATCAGTTCCTGCACCATACAATCACAGTAATATCGATTCTGATGAAGTATTGTACTATGTTGATGGTGATTTTATGAGTCGTAACCACGTTGAAAAAGGATACATCTCTCTTCACCCAGGAGGAATTCCTCACGGACCTCATCCAGGTGCTATGGAAAGAAGTATTGGCCAAAAAGAGACGCAAGAATTAGCGGTAATGGTTGATACATTCAGACCTTTAAAATTGACACAAGCTGCTGTTGAAATAGCTGATCCAAGCTACTTAACAAGTTGGTTAGAAGATTAATATTAAAATATTCAAAAAAAAGATAATGAGCAAAGAAATAAAAAACGTAGAATACGGATTAGAGAAAATTTTTGAAGGAGCACAAGATTTCCTTCCTTTATTAGGTACTGACTATGTTGAGTTTTATGTTGGTAATGCAAAACAAGCAGCACACTTTTACAAAACTGCTTTCGGTTTCCAATCGTATGCTTACGCAGGGTTAGAAACAGGATTGAAAGACAGAGTTTCTTATGTATTGAAACAAGATAAAATTAGATTAGTACTTACTACTGCGTTGACTAGCGACTCTCCTATTGGTGAGCACGTTAAAAAACACGGTGATGGTGTAAAAGTAGTTGCACTTTGGGTTGAAGACGCTAAAAGTGCATACGAAGAAACAATTAAAAGAGGTGCTAGATCTTTCCAAGAGCCTATCATTGAGAAAGATGAGCATGGTGAAACTGTTCGTGCTGGTATTTACACATACGGTGAAACTGTTCACATGTTTGTAGAACGTAAAAATTACAATGGTCTCTTTTTACCAGGTTTCCAAGCGTGGGAATCAGACTATAACCCTTCACCAGTTGGATTGAAATTCATTGACCACATGGTAGGAAATGTAGGTTGGGGAGAGATGGATACATGGGTAAAATGGTATGAAGATGTTATGGGATTCGTAAACTTCCTTTCATTTGATGACAAACAAATCCACACGGAATACTCAGCGTTAATGTCTAAAGTTATGTCAAACGGTAACGGTCGTATTAAATTCCCTATCAACGAGCCAGCTGAAGGAAAAAAACGTTCTCAAATTGAAGAATACTTAGATTTCTACGAAGGACCAGGTGTTCAACATATTGCAGTAGCAACGGATGATATTATCTCTACAGTAGCTCAATTAAGAGCTAGAGGTATTGAGTTTTTACCACCACCACCACAAGCATATTACGATGAAATTCCTGCAAGATTAGGTGAACACATGAACATCATGAAGGAAGATATCAAAGAATTACAAAAATTATCTATCCTTGTAGATGCTGATGAAGAAGGATACTTGTTACAAATCTTCACAAAACCAGTCGAAGACAGACCTACTTTATTCTTCGAAATCATCCAACGTATGGGTGCTAAAGGATTTGGAGCTGGTAACTTTAAAGCATTATTTGAATCTATCGAAAGAGAACAAGCGTTAAGAGGAACACTTTAGTGAATGATTAATGTTTAATGATAAATGATTATTAAGGTGGCTTTCGGGCCACCTTTTTTGTTTTTTAAAATTTATAGAAACACTACATGAGCCAGCTTACCACCATTTATTTTGGTAGTTATGTGTTGAATCCAGAAAATAAATAGGCTCACAAATTTTAGGCGTTGATAATTTGTAGTTTTAGAAAAATTAAATTTCTCTCCATTGAAGGGAGAAACAGACGAATGATAATTGGAAATAAATTAATTACTTTAAATCCATGAAAAATAACCTTTCACTAAAACTACTCCTAGGACTATTAAGTGCGGTAATCGTATTTCACGTATGTATTATTGTTAAAATCATTCCTTACTCCATCGCTTGGGGCGGTCGACTTCACAACGATAGCGAAATGTATGTTTTTGAGTTCATTTCAATCGGTGTGATCCTTTTTTTAGGTTTTGTATTGTTAATGAAAGGCCACTACCTAAAATTCTATTTCAAGGAAAAAATTGTAAACTTCACCCTCTGGTTTTTCTTTGGTTTATTTGTGCTCAACACCATCGGAAACCTCTTTGCAAAAACAACGTTCGAAAAGTTTTTCTCCATCTTGACTTTACTTTCTGCTATACTTATTTGGAGATTGTTGAAGGGGAAAGAATGATACCTCCACCTGAATTTCAAGTTAGAAAAGTATATTTGTAAAAGAATGTGATACTAGAATTTCATTTGGTCGATACATATTAATGGATTGGCGTAACAGATGAGATTAAAGTTTGACATATAAATAAAGTTACCACATATTAAAAATCAACTATGATCCCAACTTATGAAGAAATAATGCTACCCTTCCTTAAGCTATTGGCTAATGGGGATGAATGTTCATTAAATCAAACACATGATACTTTATGTAAACATTTTCATCTAACTGACGCTGAAATAAGAGAACTATTACCTAGTGGTCAACAAGCTATATTTAGAAATAGAGTTGGTTGGGCTAGGACCTATTTAAAAAAGGCTGGTTTACTTTCATCACCCAAAAGAGCTCATTTTAAAATAACCGAACGAGGAATACAGTTATTAAAGGAAGACCTTCATTCTATTAATGGCAATATTTTAAAGCGTTATCCGGAATTTTTAGAATTTCAATCAATAAAAAAGTTAAAAAATGATGAAGGCCAAGTCGACTTTACAAAATTTGAAATAGACAATGAGCAAACGCCGGAGGAAACACTCGAATATGCATACTTAAAACTGAAGGAAGAATTAGCTAAGGAAGTGCTTCAAATTGTAATGAGCTGTACACCATCTTTTTTTGAAAGACTTGTTATTGATTTACTAATAACAATGGGTTATGGTGGTTCGAGAAAAGAAGCTGGCCAAGCAATGGGACAATCAGGAGATGGTGGTATAGATGGTATTATTAAAGAAGATAAACTAGGACTTGATACAATATATCTTCAAGCTAAAAGATGGTCCAATATTGTCCCAGTTAAAGAAATCCGAGATTTTACTGGAGCATTAGCATCTAAAAAAGCAAAAAAAGGAATTTTTATCACAACATCATCTTTTCCTAAAAGTGCTTATGAATTTGTTAGTCAAGTTGAATATAAGATTATCCTAATTGATGGTCAACGCTTAGCTGAATTGATGATTGAAAATAATGTGGGTATATCAACTGTAAACAGCTACGAGGTAAAAACTATAGATTCTGATTACTTTGAATAATAATCAAACTCGTGGTAACAAAATATAAACGTCAGAAAGCCTAAATGCTTATTTGCAAACCGTTAACTCTTCCCATCCTATTCATCACCACCGCATTCATCAATAACACCAAAATTATCACCCCTGCACCTATATAAAAACCAGAGGAAAAAGGTTAAAATTCTCACTCACTACATTGCATAAATACCGAAATATTGAGCAGATTTCAACACGTGTTTTTATATTATTATTTGCACGGTAGTGTAAAATATTTTATATTTATACGTGTAATTAAGTGAAAAATCATGAATACAAAATTGACATTAACTATAGAGCAATCTGTTATTGAGAAAGCAAAATCATATGCCAAAGGAAAAGGACATAGTTTGTCTGAAATTATTGAAAATTATTTAAAAGCAATTACTACGGAACAAAAACCAATCGAGGATGTTTCACCAATTACAAAATCTTTAAGAGGAAGTTTTAAAGCTCCCATTGATTTTAATTATAAAAATGAATTGTCAAAAGCATTATCGGAAAAGTATAACGTATGAAAAAAATACTTATAGATACAGACGTGATTCTTGACTTCTTTTTTGATAGAAAACCTTTTTCAGAAAATTCTACTGTTATTTTAACCCTTTGTGAGAGAAAAATAATCGAAGGATATATAACACCCGTTATTATTAGTAATATTTATTATTTGCTACGAAGAACTGCAAAACATGAAAAGGTTATAGAAAAGTTGAAGCTTCTTTTAACAATTTTAAATGTGTTAAAAATGGACAAATCAACAATCGAAAAAGCTTTAAATTCTGACTTCAAAGATTTTGAAGATGCTTTACAAAATTTTGCAGCTGAAAATTATGGAGAAATTGAAGCAATTATAACTAGAAACGTAAAAGACTATAAACGAAGCGAAATTGGAATATTAACTCCTGAGAGCTTTGTTAAATTAATTAATGGCTAATTTTAGTTAGAATTTAGACTTTGAAAGTGGTTTTGGACGAGTTTACGTTAATCTCTCCTTCCCCATCCTATTCTTAACAACCGCATTCAACAACAACACCAAAATAATTACCCCTGCACCCATGTAAAAACGGGAAGAAAGTAGAGTGTGTTCTTGGAGGATAAAAACGGCTAATAAAATGGTGTAAACGGGTTCCAAATTGATGCTTAATGAAACGGTAAAAGCACCCAATTTTTTGAGTACTTCAATGGTTACTAAAAAGGCAACCGAGGTACATAAAATTCCCAAAAATAAGAGCCATAAAAAATCAGAAAGGGTCATTGAAAAAAAGGAACTTGTAAACTTTCCTTGAAACAAAAGTACCACCGATAACGCCACTAATCCTATTCCCATTTCGTGTAAAGACATAGCCGAAGAAGGAACCTTTTTAGCAATCTGTGCATTGAAAATAGAAAACAAGGCTGCACACAATGCGGAGCCTAATCCATATGTTAATGCTAGGAATTCTTTCTGTGAAAAATTATCCGATACAATGTAGATGCCGATCACCACTAATAGACCCATAATAAACTCTACAAAAGAGAATTTTTTTCCTGTCAAAAGCGGTTCCAACCAGGTCACGTGGAGGGTCGTTGTAGACAAACATAAAATTCCCAATGAGGCTGTCGAGAGCGATATGGATTTGTAAAAAGTCAACCAATGAAGCGTAACAATCAACCCTACCCCAAAAGTCTGAAAGAAGGATTTTTTATCCAATATTTTCATTGGCATTTTTAAAAAATACAAACCTGCCAACAGAGAAAAAAACGCAATCAAAATACGATACCAAACGATGCTTAATGGAGGCAACTGAATTAATTTTCCGAGGATGCCTGTGAAGCCCCACATAAAAATTATCAAGTGCAAAACGATATGGTATTGATACTTTTTAAACATACTTTGAGTTTACTTTTAAATGTCGTTTTGGGTTACACAAATCACCTCTTTTTATGCATCAAGCTAACATCGAAAAAAAGAATATTGTTTTTTCTAACCCACTATCTCATAACAAAATGTAATCTTTCATTTGAATCAAATGAAAGATTAAAAAATTAAATAAATAATGAACACTACAAATTTAATTCTCATTTTTAAATTAAACTTTGCGAATAAAATTTAATTATTGAACCTTATATCAAACAAAACACCATTACATTTAAATTAAAATCAACTTTTTTATACTTTACCTATTCATCTAATTTTATATGAAATTGAGAATGTTATTGAGTATAGATTGCCTATTTTTAAATGACTATTAAGCACGATTTTTTTTGTAATTTTAACCTATGTTATTTAGAGATATAATTGGTCAAGAAGAACTAAAAAAACACTTCATCAAAGAAGTGCAAGAAGATAAAATCAGTCATGCGCAACTCTTTTTAGGAAACGCAGGATTTGGTGGTTTACCTCTTGCATTGGGATTTGTTCAATACCTTTTTTGTACCAAACGAAATAACATTGACAGTTGTGGTGAATGTCCTTCTTGTCGTAAAATTTTAGACCTACAACACCCTGACGTTCACTTCTCTTTTCCGGTAGTTCAAGCGATCGAAAAACGAAGTGATTTTTTCTTAAAAGAATGGCGTAGAAAGATAAAATTAAACCCCTATTTTACCCTAAACGAATGGACCAATTTTATCGATGATAAAGGAAGGAAACCAATTATCGGAACAGAAGAAAGTAATGAAATCATCAAAAAATTAAGCCTGAAATCTTTTGAGGGTGGATACAAAGTGATGATCATTTGGATGGCAGAAGAGATGAATGTAACCTGTGCAAACAAGTTGTTAAAAATTTTGGAAGAACCACCTAAAAACACCTTGTTCATTTTGCTTTCTGAAAGCCAAGACGCGATGCTTCAAACCATCTTGTCTAGAACACAAATAGTAAAAGTCCCTACTATTTTGGTAGATGATTTAAGCAACTATTTACATAAAAATTTTGACATTTCTTCGGGTGATGCTGTGAGCGTTTCAGCACAAGCAGAAGGAAATTTTATTGAAGCTAAGAATCTATTAAGCGATCAAGAAGAAAAAAATATCAACCGTGATTTATTCATCAAATTGATGCGTGTATGTTACAAAAAAAACGTACTCGAAATGATGGAATGGTCCGATGAAATTGCTGCTTTTGGAAAGGAAAAACAGAAGATATTTTTGAAATATTGTTTGCATATGTTTCGTCAAAGTATGCTCAAAAATTACACCCAAAATCTGTTGACCAAAACTTCCAAAGAAGAGGATGATTTCCTAAAAAATTTCGCGCGATTTATCACCGGAAATAATATCAGTGAATTTATGCAAAACTTCAACGATGCACACTACCACATCGACCGAAATGCAAATGCTAAAATCTTATTCACGGAATTGTGCTTTCAAACAATGCGCTTTATACATAAAGCGTGAGATGAATGATGAGTTGTGAATAAAAAAGCCACTCATTACTGAATGGCAATTACTATAAATTTCGAATATTTTCTACCCATAAATCGTATCCAAGGCATTGCAGAATTTCACTGCAACCTCTGCAAGTATTTCAGGAGTGTGCGCTTGTGATACAAAACCAACTTCGTAACCACTCGGTCCTAAATAAACTCCTTCTTCTAATAATGCGTGGTGTAAATGTTTGAAACCTGTCATATCTGGGTTGATTTCATCTGCACGACGAATGGTTTTATTTCCTGCGAAAGACAACCAAAAGATGGATCCAATCGTATGAATTTCGAAAGCATACCCTTTTTCTTTTGCGTGTGCATTGATTGGTGCAATAAAGTCAACCGTACGTCTTTCTAACTCTTCGTAAAAACCTGGTTTCGAACATTCTGTTAGTTGCGCAATACCTGCTGCCATTGCCACAGGATTTCCTGATAAGGTTCCTGCTTGATACACATCCCCATCTGGTGAAACTCTTGCCATAATTTCTTTGCTCGCACCGTATGCACCTACTGGTAAACCACCTCCAATAATTTTACCGTACGTAACCAAATCTGGTTTAATACCATAATATTCAGCAGCACCTGAAAATGCCACACGGAAGCCAGAAATTACCTCATCAAAAAACAATAAAATATTGTGTTCAGTACATAATTCCCTAAGCGCTAACAAAAATGTTTTTTCTTGTAACAACAATCCATTATTTGCCGGAATTGGTTCAATAATCGCACAAGCAATCTCGTCTTTGTATGTTTCCATACACGATTTTAATGCATCGATATCATTTAATGGTAATACGATGGTTTCTTGTGCAAAACTCTCTGGTACACCTGCACTAGAAGAAGCACCAAACGTTACCAATCCACTCCCTGCTTTTACCAACATTGCATCTACGTGACCGTGGTAACACCCTTCAAATTTTAATACTTTATCTTTTCCTGTAAATCCTCTTGCTAAACGCAATGCTGACATAACAGCCTCTGTTCCAGAACTTACGAAACGTAACTTTTCAATAAATGGATTTCTTGATAAAATCAATTCAGCTAATTCATTTTCCAAGCGAGTCGGCGCACCAAAACTCGAACCATTTTGCATCGTTGCTACTACTTTATCATACACCGCTGGATGATTGTGTCCTAAAATTAGCGGACCCCAACTACAACAAAAGTCAATAAACTCATTATCATCCTCATCCCAAATACGACATCCATCTCCTTTTTTGATGAATAACGGCGAACCATCCACCGATTTGAAAGCCCTTACAGGAGAATTTACCCCACCTGGAAAATAGTTTTTCGCAGTCGCAAATAAAGATTCTGATACCGTTGTTTTCATAGAGATTTAGAATTTGTCATTTTCAAAGAGTAAAATTACTCAAATTATATTTTTAACAAGTCTTCTTTTCAAACATAACAAAATTTAAATTCCTTTTAAAAATTGTATCTTTGGTGATTAATCTTGCTTGCATTTCAAACAAGCATTTGATGTATTTGTTTAGTTTAAAATTAATATATGGAAAATTCGTTAGCATTCGCGCAACAACAAGACGCAAACGATTCGTTGAGAGGATTCAGAGACCGTTTTTTAATGCCTACTTTTCACCAAAATCAGGTACGTTACTTTACTGGAAATTCATTAGGATTACAACCTGCTTCTACAGCATCTTACATTCAACAAGAATTAGACGATTGGGCGAAATGGGGTGTGGAAGGTCACTTTCACGGAAAACGTCCTTGGTTTAGTTACCACGAAAATTTAACGGAGAAAATTGCAAAAGTAGTTGGTGCTAAACCAATTGAAGTTGTTGTAACACACTCGTTAACAACAAATATCCATTTATTGATGGTTTCGTTTTTCGAACCTCAAGGTAAACGTAAAAAAATCATTTGTGAAGCAAAAGCGTTTCCAAGTGATCAATATGCCTTGGAATCTCAAATAAAATTCCACAACTTGGATTTAGCGACAGATTTAATCGAAATCGCTCCAAGAGAAGGAGAACATACGATCCGTGAAGAAGATATTTTATCAAAAATTGCCGAAACAGGAGAAGAACTTGCTTTGGTAATGATTGGTGGGGTAAACTACTATACTGGTCAGTTATTTGATATGAAAAAAATCACCGAAGCTGCTCACTCTGTGGGTGCATATGCTGGTTTTGACTTGGCACACGCTGCGGGTAACATTCACTTGAAATTAAATGAGTGGAATGTAGATTTCGCTGCTTGGTGCTCGTATAAATATTTAAACTCATCTCCAGGTGGTGTTTCTGGTATGTTTGTGCACGAAAGACACGCTAATAGACCTGAATTGAAACGTTTTGCAGGATGGTGGGGACACAACAAAGACGTGCGTTTCTTAATGGAACCAGGTTTCCAACCGATGTCTGGTGCAGAAGGATGGCAGTTGAGTAATGCACCTGTATTAGGTATGGCTGCTCACCTTGCTTCGTTGGATATTTTTGACGAAGCCGGAATGGAAAATCTTTGTCAAAAAAGAGATGCGTTAACAGGATTTTTAGAATTTATCATTGATGATATTTCTGCAAGACATAAAGAGTTATGTACATTCGAAATTATCACTCCAAGAGATAAAACAAAACGTGGCGCACAGTTGTCTATGTTAGTACACGGAAAAGGAAAAGCAATTTTTGATAAATTAAGCGATGCTGGTGTGGTTGCTGATTGGCGTGAACCAAACGTAATTCGTTTAGCACCAGTTCCATTATACAATTCTTTCGAGGATGTTTATTACTTTGGTAAGCACTTAGAGGATGCAATTATTGCGTTAGGATAAAAAAAATTATATGAAAAAAGTAGCAGTTGTTGGTGCAGGATTGGCAGGTAGTTTACAAGCAATCTTGATGGCAAAAAAAGGATATGAAGTATCTGTTTTTGAACGACGAACAGATTTACGTAAGGCAAAATTGATTGCAGGAAGATCGATCAATTTAGCATTGTCGCATAGAGGTTGGAAAGCTCTAGAATTGGCAGGTATTGCAGACGATATTCGCGAAATTGCAATCCCAATGTACAAACGTTGTATGCATGCACTTGATGGTACTTTGACCTACCAACCTTACGGAAAAGAAGACGAAGCAATCTATTCGGTATCACGTGGTGGGTTGAACCAAAAATTAATGAATTTGGCAGACCAATATCCTTCCATTTCTTACTATTTCAATCGAAAATGTAACGATATCGATTTAGCTACAAACACCTTGACCTTTGATAATTCTGAGACAGGGGAACGCGAAAAGCACCAAGTAGATAAAGTATTTGCTACAGATGGCGCATTTTCAGCAGTACGTATGCGTATGCAAAAAAGTACTATGTTTGACTACTCTCAAAAATACTTGGACCACGGATATAAAGAATTAGTTATTCCAGCAAACGAGGATGGTACACATAAATTAGATAAAAACTGTTTACATATTTGGCCAAGAGGAGAATTTATGATGATTGCCCTGGCGAATTTGGATGGAAGTTTTACGTGTACTTTATTCTTCCCTATGAAAGGAGAAGTTTCTTTTGAAAGTTTAGTAACGAGAGAACAAGTTTCTGCTTTCTTTGATAAAACCTTCCCGGATGCTGTAGCAATGATGCCAACTTTGTTAGATGACTATTTTAGTAATCAAACTTCCACATTAATAATGGTACGTTGTACGCCTTGGAACTACAAAGAAGATGTTGTTTTAATCGGAGATGCTGCACACGCAATTGTACCTTTTTATGGACAAGGAATGAATTGTGCGTTTGAAGATTGTACTGTTTTCCACGAAATGCATGAAGAAGCAAACGGTAACTGGGATGGTTTATTAGGAAGATTTTCAGATAGACGTGTTCCAGAAGGAAATGCCATTTTGGATTTAGCATTACAAAATTATGTGGAAATGCGAGACTTAACTGCGGACCCAAATTTCTTGTTACAAAAGAAAATTGAGGCAAAATTCAGTAAATTATATCCAGAAAAATGGATACCACTTTATTCGCAAGTTACTTTTAGCCATATTCCTTACAGTCAAGCGATTCAGAATGGAAGAAAGCAAGATGAAATTATGGCTGAAATCTTAAAAATGGATAACATACACGAAAATTGGGACAACCAAGAAGTAATGGATAAATTATTAACATTAGTAAAATAATCAAGATGCGCTTCACCCTACTTATCTTATTCTGTTTTATTCTTTCTATTTCTTATGGTCAACGAAAACGAAAAAAAGACATGATGGGGGGTGCACGTGATTATAGACCATTAAGTAATACTGGTTTGCAAGTAAGTGTAGGACCAACTTACACTTACGGCAAATCCAAAAACATCGATATTGATAGTCGAACTACTTTTAATATCATTCCAGAAGGGAGACTTGGTTTTTATGGTGATATAGGTACTGCTTATTTTACACCAAGTGCCCGCAAAGGTATTTGGGGATTATTAGTCAAATATACTGATTGGGGAATTGGTGCTGCCCTTTTTGGAGGTACAGAAACACTTAGTTATTTAAATAAAACAACCAACGAAACTGATTACTTTGCTGATGGTAAATTTTACCATTATTCCTTAGCTGCTAGACTAACATTTCATCACATGTTCTACATCCCTAAAACAGGTGTTTTTATGGATAATGGACTTGGATTCAATGTCAATTATACTGGATTGAATTTTAGCTCATATTCTGTTTCGGATGATGTTTTGAAAAATGCAGGAGTTAATCAAGTTTTTGCAGATCGTTTGTTGGGTCAATTACATTACAATGTTGGTTTTGGTTTTCGTTTGAAAAGAGGAAGTTACTGTATCCCAAGTGTTCAATTACCCATTTTAGGTATATACGAATGGAATCAGGGAAGCCCTCGATTTAATTGGTTTTCAAGCCAATATTTACCTGTCATTTTCAAAATTAAATTCGTTCGCTTATTCACCAAACATACCGGTGGTTGCGATAGTTTCGGTACAGAGGAAGACCGAAAACGCAACGAAGAATATATGCAGAATAAATAACTAAAACCTAAAAGTTACCCCTCCCATAATTTGGAATGCTTGCACTGGATATTTATACCATCTGAAATACTGTTGTGCAGCAACGTTGTTACATTGTATAAAAGCAGAAATTCGATTTGTATAACGGTATTCAACTCCTACGTTTGCGTCAACGATAAAACCTAAATCTTTAGCAATTTGATTATCTTTTACAGAAGTTTTTACTTCCAAACTATCATATACTAATGCTTTTCGTCCGCCTTCTCCATTCACGTCAAGTGTAAAAATGAACTTGTTTTGTAATACATACGAACCACGTACAATGAATTGATAAGTAGGTAAATTCCATGCATAATTATTGTGTTTTATCATACTGTAATTGAAAAAACGACCTGTTGCATCGACTTTGATTTTTTCACTCAATTGATATGCAAGGGTTGCTTCTGCAGAAAATATATTCATTGTATCATAAATCGCTGTAAATTGATTTAAATTACGATGTACTGCGTTGCTATCTGATACAAATAAAGCTTTGTTTCTTACCTCAGCATAATTTGCAAACACATTAAATTCCAATTGTTTAGTAATCACCCCACGTACACCTAAAAAGGCATTATATGGTGTGCTTTCATTTCGTAATTCTGGATTTGATTGTAAAAAAGGATTTTGTGCAGCAAGCGATTTGAATGTTCCCTGTTTCATACCTCCTTTTACACCAACATATGGAATAATTAGATTATCAAACAATGCGTATTTGATATCAACTAAGGGGTATAAAGTAACTAAAGTAGAAGTATTTTTAGTCAATGACATAGTCACATCCACTCCTACTTGAGCCTTTAATTTTTTCCCTGCAAATAGGGATGTAATATTTGGTTTTAATGAAATTAATGTGTTTGAATAATCAATTGCTGAATCTAAAGCATTTAGTTTATTTTCTGCTATACCATAGACAAATTGGTTTTGAAAAGCATTTACATCAATTCCAAAAACCTCTTTTCCTTTACGATACCAAAAACTGTTTAAAGAAGAAATCGTGTTTTCGTTTCCAAACCAATTATCGGTTACAGGTTTATCCTTGAAATTAGCCACATCAAGAGAAACTAAATAATTCAAACGCAAACTATCCATTTTATGAGAATGAAATTTAATTCCCCCCCCCATTTCTTTGAATCGTTGACCAATACTATCAAGACTTGCATTTGGACGCATAATTCCATAGCGATTCACTCCATAATTATTAAAACGAAAGTCACCTAAAATGGAATAATTCAATTGTTTGATCCCACCGAATAAATTATAGTTTGTTCGGTCAAAATTCGCAGGAGCATAATTTTTAATATCTCCAAACGAACTAATATGTTTGATATTAGCTCCATAAACATATTTACGAGAACGCGTATTATTATAATATACTTCCCCTAATGGCATAATAGGGGAACCGATGCCGATTTTCACGTAGCCATTATACAATTTCAACATTTTATTGTCAGACAATTTTACGTTTGCAGGAACTATTGGTTCTGTAGTAATCACTGTCTCATATTTCAATGCCATCATCGGATACTCTACCACTTTATAATTCACGACTGTATCTATCAATTTAGGTTGAGAACCAATACGCACAGATGGTTCTACATCACGTTTCACCTCAACGATAATACTATCTCTATCTTCATCTTTTTTGTTTTTTTGAGCAAAATTCCAATTGGAAATGCTAACTAAAACAAGGATTGCAATTATCTTTTTCATTATTTAGTTTCGTTTTCAGGTTGAATTTCAATAATTTCTTCTTCAATCGATGTAGGTTGAGTTTCATCGATTTCAATTTCAGCAGGTATGTCTTCTACTTTTGGTGTGTCTTCTACTTTTGGTGCTTTCAATTGCATTAATTCATCCAATTGTTGCTTTGCCTGCGATAATATTCCATCCTCTTGGTGAGGGTAATTCATTATAATCGTATTCAAATCTTGTTCAGCCTTAAATAAATCATTTTTCTCAATATTTACTTTAGATTGTAATAAATACGCTTTTGCAATCCAAAAGTCATACTGCGGCTTCATATCCATCACATATTGAATGGCTAACTCTGTACGTGGTAAATCCTTTTCATTGAATGCAATTTCTGCTAAATAATATCTAGCCTCAGCACCAAATTCAGTAGATGTGTTTTCATTTACCCATTGTAAAGCTGTACGAGACTCTGCATTTTTTCCAATGTGAAATGAGGAGATGCCTTTTGCAAATTGAGCCTCTAATTTCACATTAGGATTCAATTGTTGTGAAGTCAATACTTTATCTGAATAAGAATTCGCATTTGACCAGTTTTCAAGTAAGAAATGACAACGCATTAAACCGATATTCGTATTTTTTATTACATCAGGTTTTGTGGTTACATTTTCTAATTTTGTATAATATGTTAAAGCCTCTTCGTATTTTTTAGCGTTGTAGAAGTACCTTGAAACACGAATCGCCGCTAATTCAGAGAAATCAGTGATAGGTCCTTCCAAAATCTCACGGTAAATCTTAACTGCAGTATCTTCATGTTTTAATTGAAAATGAGCATTTGCTAAATACGATTTTACTTCGATTGCATATTTTCCTTGCTGGAATTTTCCTAGGTATTTTTCAAGTGCTGGAATAGCTTTTACATAAGCGCTATCTAAATAAGGGTCTAAACCAGTATTGTAATAAATCTCTTCCGCTTCATCTTTTGAGAATTCAGCACAATCATATTGAGCAACTACTGATTCTACTCTTTCTGGTTGACCTAACTTTTTATACAAATTAATCAATCCTTTTACTGCATCTGCACAAGTATTTCGATTGCTACTATACTTGTCTAATACAATTTTATAATAATTTTCGGAAGTAGTAAAATCTTCTTTTTTCAAATATATGTCTGCCATTTGTATCAACGCATCTTTCACCATCATAGATTCTGGATACTCTTTAACGATGCGCTCAAAATAAGTACTTGCCTTTGATTCATCGGGTAATAATCGATAAGTAAGTCCTATTTCATATAAACTATTCAACAAATACTTAGATTGTGAATAAGTTTGAATCAAATTCTCCAAACGAGAAATTTTATTCTTCAAATCTCCTTTATATCCATAGGTTTTTGCCATAAAAAACAAGGCTTGATCTTCATAACCTAATTTCATGTTAAATGCTTCTTGATAATTACGAATCGCGAAATCATTCGCTTTTGAAATATAATAGGCATCTGCTAAACGCATATAAGCATCTAATTTCTTTTCAGCTGTTCCTTTATTTTTACTTTCTTGTAAATACATTTTAAACGATTCGATTACATTCTGATAATCTTGTTTTGCTAAATAAGCATAACCTAAATTATAATAAGCATCTGCTCTTAAATCAGATAAATACGTATTATGAAAATCTAAAAAACTTTTGTAACCACTGATTGCTTTACCAAAGTTATCTGTCAACAAGTACGATTCAGATACCCAATATTTTGCTTTTGCAGAAATGTTAATATCAACTGGATGTTTGTCTACCTTTTCAAAGGCTTCAATGGCTTTGTAATAGTTTTGTTTTAAAAACAACTCTACCCCACGATTGAAAGCGATAATCTGATAAGCGCTCCCTAATTTAATGTCCATTTTAGCAATCTTATCCAATGATTTTAATGCTTCATCGTAATTGCTTGTTTGTGTGTATACATTCACTAAATATTCATACACATCATTTTTTCTTTCAGAATTAGGGTACTTATTCAAAAATTGAGTCAATGCTCTTTGTGCTTCATTGAATGGATTTACATCTAACTTATACGATAAAACAGCAAAATTATACAAAGCATCTTCCTGTACCTTTGGTCTACTATCTATGGTTGAACATACCTCAAATGCTTTTCGTGCAGCGGCATTATCCCCTTTTTTCATATATACTTCCCCGATATGATATAATGCCATTTGCCCCATATCATCTTTGGTTTGTGCTACTTTATCAAATAATTTTACCGCTTTATCATAATTACCTGATTTAAAGTAAGAGTAACCTAATTGGTAATCTTCTGAACGAGAAGTCTTTTGAGATTTGGTATAGTTTTCTAAGTAAACTGCTGCTTCATCGTATTTTCCGATTTTATAATACGAATCTCCAATGATTTGATTTACCTGGCGTTGATTTGCTTTACTTACACTGTCAGTCAATGTAGAAGCAAATTGAGTTACTTCTTGGTATTTTCCTTGTTGATAGTAAATCTGACATATGTAATACGGTACTATATTCGCATACTTATTTTCACTCTTCAATTTTATGAAACCATCCAAGGCTGTTTGATACGATTTATCTTGGTAAGAAATGTGTGAATAATAATATAATGCAGGTGATCCATACTGAGTTTTACTTCCTTTTACTTCATAAAAAGCATTTCGGGCATCAGTGAATTTTTTCAATTGGAAATGTGCATAACCTAATTTAAAGTAAAACTCGTCTCTAACATTTGAAGGAATATCTTTCTTTTCTAATTTTGAAAACCAAAATACGGTAGTTTTAAAGTCTTTCTTATTATAATAATATAATCCTAATTTATAGTAAATCGTTGATTGAAAAATGTTTTCAGGATAATTTCGAATGAAATCTTCCATCATTGGCACAGCATCATTTTGTTGTAACTCTAAAGCTGACATGGACTCATAATACAAAGCCTTTATGTAATTAGGGTCATTTTTTTGGGTGCATTTATCTAGGTAAACACGGAATTCCTGACGAGCAGCGCCATATTGTTCTTTTTCAAACAAGTCTTGTGCGCGTTGAAAAACAACAAACTCATTGGTATATTTAGCAGTCATTTGTGCACTTATAGGCAAAACAACCAATAAGGATAGTATAACCAATAATCGGTTCATATAATTACAGTTTTTTGGAAAGGTAAAATTAGAATGCTTTGAAATGTTGTTTAAGCAAGATTTCAAAAGTTTTAAACGTAAACGTGTTAAGATAAACTTTTAGTGCGTTTGCTACACGAAAAAAAAATGTTGAATTTTATAATATTAAAAATAGTCAATTGTGAAACAAGTTATTTCTATTCAAAACGCAACAATATTTCAACGTGATAAAATGGTATTGAAAGAGGTAAACCTTTCTTTATCAGAAAATGAAATCGTTTATATTATTGGAAAAACAGGGACTGGTAAAAGTAGTTTACTAAAAATGCTTTATGGTGAGATTGGAATAAACGAAGGAACCGGGATGGTTGTTGAATTTGATTTAACACAATTAAAAAAAGCAGATGTACCTATGCTTCGTCGCAAAATAGGCATTGTTTTTCAAGATTTTCAATTATTAACCGATAGAAATGTAGGAGATAATTTACGTTTTGTCTTGAAAGCTACCGGTTGGAATGATAAACTTCAAATTGAACAACGTGTTTCAGAAGTACTTGCTATAGTTGGTTTGGAGAATAAAATCAATATTATGCCTTATGCTTTGTCAGGAGGTGAACAACAACGTATTACTATTGCCCGTGCTTTATTGAATGAACCTGCATTGATTTTGGCAGATGAACCAACGGGAAATTTAGATCCTGAAACTTCTGAAGAAATTATGCGTGTATTGATGACCATTGCAGAAGAACAAAAAACAGCTGTTTTAATGGCAACGCACGATATGTCTATTGTAGATAAATTTCCGCACCGTGTACTACGTGTAGAAAACAATACGATTAAAGAAGTAGAGAGCCTTAGTGCTTTTGATCCATTCAACGCGAAATTCTAGAATGACATCTAAAAACGCGCTCATTTTTATTTTCATTACTATTGTCATCGATGCTACTGGGTTGGGTATAATCATTCCCTCTTTACCTTCTTTGGTAGCTGAAGTTGCTAACGTAAGCATTGACCAATCAGCAAATTATTATGGATTAATACTAGGAAGTTATGCTTTTATGCAATTTCTTTTTTCACCCATAATCGGTTCGTTAAGTGATAAGTTTGGAAGACGCCCTATTTTGTTGATGTCCTTATTCGGTTTAGGTATTGACTACGTATTTATGTACTTCGCTCCGAATTTAGTTTGGTTAGTAATTGGCAGGTGTTTGTCTGGAATGTTTGGGGCTAGTTTTACTACCGCATCTGCTTACATTGCTGATATTTCAACGCCTGAAAATAAAACTAAAAACTTTGGAATGGTTGGTGCTGCTTTTGGAATAGGGTTTATCATCGGTCCTGCAATTGGAGGATTATTAGGTAACTTTGATATTCGCGCACCTTTTTTGTTTGCCGCAGGATTGTCTTTATTGAATTTAGTTTATGGTTCGCTTGTATTAAAGGAATCGCTTTCAATCGAAAACCGCAGGGAATTTTCGTGGAAACAAGCCAACCCAATTGGGGTGTTTTTTGACCTGAAAAAATACAAAAGCTTCGCATTAGTTTTTGTTGTATTATTCCTTTTGTTTATGGGGGGAATGGCTATTCACTCTACTTGGAATTATTATACTATTGAAAAATTTCAATGGAATATAAATGATGTAGGTTTGTCACTTGCAGCGGTAGGTGTTTTTATTGCATTTGTACAAGGTGGGTTAGCAGGTAAAATTTCATCCAAATTAGGAAACGAAAAAACAGCACTATTAAGTATGGGGTTAACCTTTATAACGATGAACGCTATTGCATTTGCCACACATAGTTGGATGTTATATTTATTTATGTTGCCTTATGCCTTTTCAGGACTTTCAGACCCTGCAATACGTGCAATAATGTCTAACAAAACCTCTGAAAGTGAACAAGGTGAATTGCAAGGAGTAATCACAAGTGTATTGAGTATTGCTGAAATTATAGGGCCACCTATGATGATGGCCATTTTTCATTTTTCAGCACGATTAAAGAATCCTGTATATGGAATGCCTTTTATTGTAGGAAGTGTATTTATACTATCAGCTATACTTCTATTCAGAAGAATAATAAGAAAAAATTAGATTTTTTTCACATTGACTGCTTTCAATCCTTTTTGACCTTTTGCTTTTTCAAAAGTTACTTTGTCGTTCTCTGAAATAGTTTCAGATAAGTCGTGAATGTGAACAAAAATGTTTTCCTGAGTTACCAAATCTTTGATAAATCCATATCCTTTTTGATCGTTAAAGAAGGTTACTTTTCCAGTGCAAACAGTATCGATTTCTTCTCTTTTTGGAACACCTATTTCAATAGAAGAAGCTTTTACTTCATCTTTTTTTGTTCTCTCGATTGGTGTGTCTGATATGTGACCATATGCATCCACATATGCAATCATATTGTCTAATCCGCCTCCTTTTGAATTTGCTTTACGCTCCTCTTTACGGATTAACTTGTCTTTTCTTTTTTTGATTTTTTTGTTTTGATTTTCTTTTTTGTTAAACGTTTCTTGAGATTTAGCCATCTATTAAATGAATTTTGGTTAGGGTATAATAGTTTATGTTTAATAAATACACATTATACCTTGAATAGAGACTACGCGAAATATAAATGCAAAAAGCAAACACGAATAATTGTAAAGGTAAGATATTTATTACTCTGAAACTATTATATACCGAAATATTAACACATTTAGATAGTAGTTTGCGTTTCTAAAAATGCTTTCCAAAGTAGTTGTTGGTTTTCATTCATCACGCGAGGAAATTTATTTTGTGCTCCTAATTTTCCAGATTTTTCCATAAAATCGTAGAACAATTTGGAAGATACAAATGAAACATTAGGTATAGGTAATGTGTATTTTCTAACTGATTTATAATCGTCATTTAACAATGAAAGATTAGAATCTAATGTTATTTGAAACAACTCATTATCAATTTCTTTTTCTATTGAAATATACCACTGATGCTGATAGGTTTGTTTATCTGAACATACTGTAAATTCCTCTACACTACATGCTAATTTCTCGCCAGTAAGTCGTAAAGCTTCATGCATGTTTTCCAAAGATAAATGTTCTCCTGTTACCGATAAATATTGTTTTGTACGACCTGTGATTTTAATTTCACGCTGTTTCACGTTCGTAAATTGAATAGTATCCCCTATTAGATAGCGCCACAACCCTGCGTTAGTTGAAATAATCATTGCATAATTTACGCCTTCTTGAACTTCTTCCAAGGTTAATGCATAGTGGTTATCTTTGATATTTCCTTCTTCGTCAAAATAAGTGGAGTTAAAAGGAATAAATTCGAAGAAAATACCGTTGTTTAATAACAATTGCATTGATTTATTATTCAAATAATGTTGGTAACCAAAATAACCCTCACTTGCTAAATAAGTATCAAAAAGATATAAAGGTTTTTCACAAATTTGGTTTAAACGACGTGAGTATGGTTCGATAAAAACTCCTCCGTGAATATAGACCTTCAAGTTTGGCCACAATTCGTGAATAGAAGAAAGTTTATGGTGTTTTACAATTTCTTCAAGCAACAACACACACCAACTTGGAATTCCAGCAATAATACCAATATCCCATTTAGGTGCTTCTTTGATGATCAATTCTAATTTTTTATTCCATTCTTTGAGATCAGTAATTTTTTTACCTGGTCGAGTAAAAGGACTAGCTACTTTTTTCGTGTGTTTTTTTAAAATTCCACTTAAATCTCCTTGAAAATATATGTCTTTATCTTCTAGTAAAGTAGAACCTCCAATAATCAAAACTTGTTTTTGATAAAATTCATCTTCAAGAGGTAATTGACAAAGCGTTGCAATTTGTTTAATGCTTGTTTTTTGGAAAGAACGTAACATTTGTTTAGAAATAGGTATTTGCTTACTTGGGGCACCTGTTGTACCCGAAGAAAGAGCAAAAAAACGTATTTTTCCAGGCCAAATAACATTTTTAGTACCTTCTAAGCTTTGAAATAACCATTGATCGTAAAACTGGTTATAAGTAACAATGGGAACTTTTTCTTGAAAAGCAGAGACCATTCCTGGTAATTCAGTTATTTTTTTAAAACCATAAAACTTACCAAAAGCAGTATTTCTCGCCTTTTTTAATAATGTATTTAAAGTTTCTATTTGTAACAGATAGGATAATTCTTTTTTGAATGAACGTTTGTATTGAATATTTGCAGTGGTATGAACTAATTTACCAATAAATTTCATATTATTTTTTTACTTAATTTTTTTCAGACAAAAATGATAGTATTCAGCACTCAAAATGTTAAAACGAGATTAAATAATAATATTGTGAATATTATGAATCGTTTAAAAATTGTTAACACTATGTTTTTTAAGTGAAAAAATTCATATTAAATCAATCGGAATTTATAATTTTGTGTACGTTTATTTAGTTACGATTTTACACTAAAATAAAAACCTATGAACCACAAAGTATTTATTGTTCCTCACGATTTTACACCTGTAGCAGATGTTGCTTTAAACCATGCTCTTGCAACTGCAAAAATTGTGAATGCTCGTATTTATTTGTTGCACGTTGTTGGAAAAACAAAAGAGATTGATGAAGCTGAAGCGAAGTTGAAAAAGATAATTGATAAATTAGATACAACCATAGACATATATCCAACTGCGCGAGTAGGGAATATCTTTGAAGACATAGGTGATTTTGCAGCTGAACACCACGCAGAACTAATTTTCATGGGTACACATGGAGTTAAAGGTTGGCAAAATATTACAGGAAGTAGAGCATTGAAAGTAGTAGCTAATTCAGATGTACCGTTTATTATAGTTCAAGGGAAAGAAATTGGAACTTCCGGTTATGACTCTATTATTGTTCCACTTGATTTAAATCAAGAAACGAAACAAAAATTAGGGTACGTAGCTAATCTTGCTAATTACTTTAGTTCCCATGTTCATGTAGTAATTCCAGATGAAAAAGATCTTATATTACGCTCTCAATTAAAAGTAAACGTAAAATTCGCTCAAAAATTTTTCAGTGAAAGAAAAATTAAATACGATATCTCATTTTTAAACCCAGACGGTTTTGAAAAAGAGGTATTACTACATGCTGAAAAACAAAATGCTGATCTAATTGCAATTATGAATTTGAATAAACCATCTATTTTATCAGCTGTTATTACAAATCCTGAAGAATATTTGATGACTAACGAAGCAAATATTCCTATTTTGATTTTAAATCCAGAAAGAAAAATTTCTTCTTATTCATTATAATAATCAGATATATTCATTTTTTAAGGGACCTTTAATAAGTCCCTTTTTTTTTGTTATAAAACAAAAAAACAGCCTTAAGAGCTGTTTTTTATATAAAATATGTTTTTGAAATTATGCTGTTGCTTGAGGATCTTTATTTGTAGTAGTTACAAATTTTTCTAAATCTCTATCGAAAATATAAATACCACCTGCATCACCGCCTATTAATTTCAATTTATCCAATAAAGTTCTTGCCAATGCTTCTTCCTCTAATTGTTCAGAAACGTACCATTGAACAAAATTATGTGTAGTGTAATCTTTCTCTTGTAAACAAATATCAACCAAGTTATTAATGCTATCTGTAACCATTAACTCGTGGTGTAATAATTGTTCAAAAACATTCAAAATAGTATTAAATTCCATTGGCGGTTGAGAAAGAGCAGGAACTACCGCTTTTCCACCACGTTCGTTGATAAATTTCATCAACTTCAACATATGAAAACGCTCTTCGTCTGAATGTTTGTACATAAATTGTGCTGTACCATTTAACCCATTATTTTCAGCCCAAGAAGCCATAGCCAAATAAAACTGCGAAGAAAAACTCTCTTTTTCAACTTGATCATTTAATGCTATTTCTACACGTGTATTCATAATATATTTTTTACCAAAGTTAAACAATGAATGTATTCAAAAAGTTTAAAAGCAGAAATATATATTCGTTATAAATAGTAATTAACAAAGTATTTGATATAACCTATCTATTAATCCTATTTCTCTCTTTAAATAAATCGTAAATTAGCAAATATATCGTAAACTTATGTCAAAAAGAAAACCTTCAAAATTTCAAAATAGTAAAAACAAATCAACACAAAAAGATAGTTTATCACACATTGTTCGTAAGATTTTTGACAAACCAGATTTAACTGAAATTACTCATAAAGAAGTATGTGCATTAATGAATGTACGTGAAAATGAATTGAGAAGGCAGGTATATGAAATCCTAAATACTATGGCCCGTAATGGGGTTATCTTCGAAAAGTCGCACGGAGTTTTTTCACGAAATAGAACGTTAGAAACACTTGAAGGGGAAATTCAAATTACAGCAAAGGGCGCAGCATTTTTACTTACAGGAAAAAAAGAAACTGATATTTATATCGCTCCACAAAATACAAATAAAGCCTTGAATGGTGATTTTGTAAAAGTGGCAATTACCAAACAAGGAAAAGGAAGACGCGAAGGAATTGTTACTGAAATTGTGCAACGTGAACGTACACAGTTTGTTGGTTCTATCGAAATGCACGATAAATTCGGGTTTTTAATTCCAGATAACTATAAATCAGGTGTTAAAATTTACATTCCGAAAGAAAAATTAAACGGTGCTAATAACACAGATAAAGTAATTGCTAAAATCACCGTTTGGCCTAAATCTGCCGAATTTCCATTTGGTGAAGTAATTGAACTTTTAAATAAAAAGAGTCCGAACGATACGGAAATGATTAGTATTTTATTAGGACAAGGTATTGAATATAAATTTCCACAAGAAGTAATCGCTTCTGCTGAATTAGTTTCGATGGAACTCGATGCAGAAGAAGTTAAAAAACGCCGTGATTTTAGAAATATTACCACGTTTACCATTGACCCAATTGATGCTAAAGATTTTGATGATGCACTTTCTATTCAAAAATTAGAAAATGGTAATTATGAAATTGGTATTCATATCGCTGATGTTAGTCATTATGTAGTGGAAAATTCAGTAATGGATAAAGAAGCTAGGCAACGTGGAAATTCTGTTTATTTAGTGGATAGAGTGGTACCTATGTTACCAGAACAACTTTCTAATTTTGCGTGTTCTTTACGTCCAAATGAAGATAAATTCAGTTTTTCAGCCGTCTTTGAAATCGATGAAACAGGGAAAATTTACAACGAATGGTTTGGTAAAACAGTCATTCACTCGGATAGAAGATTTTCATACGAAGAAGCACAAGAAATCATTGAAGGGAAAGACGGAGACTTCAAAGAAGAAATTCATACATTAGATAAAATAGCAAAAATCTACCGCAAAGAACGCTTGAAAAAAGGAGCATTAAATATTGAAAGTGAGGAGGTAAGATTTAAACTAAACGAAGAAGGAAATCCAACAGACGTTTATTCCAAAGTATCCAAAGATGCGCATAAATTAATTGAAGAATTTATGTTACTTGCCAACAAACGCGTAGCAACATTTATTCACCAACGAGGATTAAAACGCGACCCAATTCCATTTGTATATAGATGCCACGATAAACCAGATATTGCTAAAATTGAAGCATTTAAAATGTTTATCAATAAATTCGGACACGAACTAAAAGTTGATAGCATTGAAAATGTAGCGAAATCCATCAATAAATTATTTGAAGAAATTAAATCAGAAAATGAATATTCTATTGTTCAATCAATGGCAATTCGTTCGATGGCTAAAGCAAATTACGATTCAGAAAATATTGGTCACTTTGGATTAGCATTTGAATATTATGCTCATTTTACCTCCCCTATTCGTCGTTATGCCGATTTATTAGTACATCGTATTCTATTTGAAGAACTTACAAATCAAAAACACAAATACGGTAGTGAACTTTCAGATGTTTGTAAACACATTTCTAAAATGGAACGTAAAGCAACTGAAGCAGAACGTGAGTCTAATAAATATTTCCAAACCTTATTTATGAAAGACCATTTAGGGGAAGTATTTAATGGAACCGTTTCTGGAATCGCTGATTTTGGAATGTTTGTACGTATCGATGATAACCATTGTGAAGGAATGATTGCATTACAAGATATTCCTGGAGATCGTTTTTATTATGACCAAGATAATTATTGTATTACAGGTTCAAAAACAAAAAAGCAATACAATTTTGGAGATAAAGTACAAGTACAAGTAATCAAAGTAGAAACTGGTAAAAGACAAATTACACTAGAAATCGTGTAATACCTATATCATATTAATTCTACTGAACAATTCATCTTTGTATGAACCTCCGATAGGTAAAAGTTGAGTTTCACCTTCTAAACGCAAATTTGGAAGTTCTATGCTTTCTATTTTATCCATTTGTACAATAAAAGAACGATGAATTCGTATAAATTCCTTATTTCCTAGCTTACTTTCAATTTCTTTCATTGTAGTATGTAAGGTATATTTATTGTTTTCTAAATGAACAATTACATAATCTTTTAATGCTTCAACATATAAGATCTGTTCTTTTTTAAGTTTTACTAATTTGTTTGAAGTACGTATAAAAACATCATTTGTATTAGTATCACCTTGTCCAATATAATTTGCTAATACATCTCTTTCTTTTTCAATCTCTAAATCTTTAGCATGTTTATTAATAGCAAGTTCAATATTTGTTTGTAAATCAACTGATTTAAAAGGTTTTAATATATATCCATAACTTTCTGCTTTTTTTGCTTTCTCAATGGTAGCAACATCAGCATATGCAGTAAGGAAAATAACAGGAATTTTATAATCTTTACGAATAGCATTTGCTATATCTATTCCACTTTCACCATTGCGAAGCATAATATCCATCAATACAACATCAGGTTCCTTCTCTCCTACTAATTGTAAACTTTCCTCCATTTCACTGGCAATTCCAATTACATCATACCCCAATCTTTCCAAGTTATGTTGAATATCTTTTGCTACAATTAACTCATCTTCAACCACCAACACTTTGCTATTTGCCATAAAACTATCAAATTATGATTTATAAAGATAAATGAAATAATTGGGGAATAAAATGATTTAAAAAACAATAATCTTAACCTTAATAGTAAAATATCCTTTACCCTTCTCCGAATGGGAAACGAAATGGTATAAACTGAATTCATTAAAAAATAAAAATCTTTGAGAAGATTAAGTCTTCCCCCAAGTTTACATTGAGTTTATCGAAATGGAGGGGGACACAGGGAGAGGACAATTATAACCTACTAATTTTCAATATAAATAATCCTATTCTATTTTAAGGTAACTAAACCAATCCAAAGAAGCAAATCTTCTAAAATCTCCTTTTATTTAATAAATAATAAAAAAGAATTTTTAAAAAATCTTATTCTTCTTTTTATTAAGGATGTTAATATGTGTATAACCGAAGAAATATAAATTAGGATTTATGAGTTATGAATATAAAATGTAAGTTTATACACAATTTAAATCTCTTTATCTTATTTATTTTTAAAATTTTAATTGGTTATTCACAAGAATGTGTACAACTGAGTATATTTAAAACTTTATATAATAATAATCACTTTTCTTGTTATTAACCCCGTGTGTTTTTTAACTAAAAGTTACCAAAACTTTGCTTGTATATTTCGTTTGTGTTTTGGCTTGTACAATTATTTTAAAACAACAAGTTTTAGTTTTTATTTTCTTTTAACACTTATCAACAGTTATATATCTTATTTAATGTATAAATACTTTTTAAATATCCTTTGTTTATTGATGATTATGAAAACCTACTTTTTCAAATGTGAATAAGTTGATAGATTTGTTTATATACTTTACCTTTGAAAAAAAGAACAATTATGGTAAATTCTATAACCCCGATAGCTATCGGGAGCGATCACGCAGGTTTTGAATTAAAAAACAAAATTATAAAACATTTAGAAAGTAAAGGGTTTACTTTTGATGATAAAGGATGTTATTCAGAAGATAGTATTGATTATGCTGATTTTGCACATCCAGTGGCTTCACAAGTGGAAAACAATCCTGGAACAAAAGGAATTTTATTGTGTGGTAGTGGAAATGGTATCAATATGACTGCAAACAAACACCAAGGAATTCGTAGTGCTTTATGTTGGACTGCTGAAATTGCTAAATTAGCACGTGAACATAATGATGCTAACATAGTAACTATTCCAGCACGTTTTATCTCTGATGAAGAAGCATTTGCTATTGTTGATATATTCTTTTCTACTGAATTTGAAGGTGGTAGACACCAAAAAAGAATTGAGAAAATTCCTTGTATGTAATTATGAATTTTGAGTTATGAATGAACACTAAGTCATAATTCATAACTCATAAATTATAATTCACTCAAAAGGATACCCCTTAAACAAGTTTGCTAGTTTGTGAATTTGATATACACTTTTCGTGTAAGCATTTGATAAAGCAATTATACAGACTGTATCACCACGTAAGGTAGCATAACAACCTGTGTTTCCGTGCCACCAACCTGTATGAAAAAAATATGGTTTTTTATCTGGTACTTCTACCATTCGCATTCCTAATCCATAATTTCTTGATCCTGCTCTTTCATAACTATATCCACGGTAAATTTCTTTACGTGCTTTTTCAGAAAGAAAGTCTTTGGAATAGGTTGAGATATCCATTTTAAGTATATCTCTTGCGGTGCTGTACATATTTTTATCTCCATATACACCATCAAGAAAATCAACTGCTTGCATTATATAACGTGAATTATATGATGGAGAAACTTCGTTTATTTTTTCAGGTTTATCCATTATAAAACTGTTTTCCATTTCTAATGGTTCGAAAATCAGTTCTTTCATTGCAACAGGAAATTTCTTTTCTGATGCTTTTTCAATGATTAATGCTAATAATGCATAGTTTGTGTTACAATAAGAAAAGTGAGTTCCTGCAGGATAGTTTAATGGAAATTTATATTTGTTTATCATTTTTAACACATCTTTATTTCTCATTATGAATTTTTTATTCCAAATTCCTTCTGAAAAATACCCGTAATAAGGTATACCGCTCCGATGATTTAACAACATTCTAACAGTTACATCTTTATAAGGAATAGTTGGTAAATATTTTCGTATATCATCTTCGAGGTTAATTTTACCTTTATCTACCAAACGCATTGTGGCTAAAGCAGTGGCTACTTTACTGATTGAAGCAATATGTATAGGAGTTGTTGCGTTTAATTTTTTGTTTTTCTCATAATTCAAAAAACCATTTACTTTTTCGAATATGATTTTCCCATTTTTAGCGACCAAAAACATTCCGTTAAAACTCTTTTTTCCAAGAATATCATTGTAAAACGGGTAAATTCCTTGTTTTTTTTCTTTGATAAATGATTTTTCCACCTCGTTAAATTCAGGTGTATAATCTTCTTTTTTAGTCTGTTGTTTTGATTTTTCTTCTGCTCTTTTTGTCGTACACCCTGATAATATGGAAATGCTCAATGCACCAATAATTACATACTGCCCTAAAAATTTCATAGCCTTAAAGGTACAAATTTGAAATAAAAAAACCCGAAACGTTTAAATTTCGGGTTTTCTTTTTATAATATCTGAACTTTTATTTATTACTTTTTTTTACATTAAAATAAATGATTGGTCCAAAAATTGCAACTAACATTATAGGAAAAAATAGAGGGCTTACATTAACATTACTTATTGTTTGCCAACTTGCATAACCGAAAATACCAATTATTATGATTTTTAGTATTCTTGCTATTTTAGTTCCTTTTGTATAGACTTCTAATGCGTTTTCCTCTGTGATTTCCTCAGTGTAATTTAAAATATTTGGATATCTATTTGAAATAGTTAACACTATATAACAAAACGTAGCAACACCTGGTAATCCAAAAATGTATTGTTTATCTCCACTTCCGTCTGGTTTCCCTTGCGCATTGAAATGTGTGTTTATTATTTCTGGTAAAGAATTGTAATTGTATATTATATATATCCATAATACAACTAATAATAGTAATGCAATTGCTTCTAATATTTTATCTGATTTGGTTAACTCGATTTTTATTTTTGGTCTGTCTTTTTTCATAATTTTCAGTTAATTATATTCGAATTTAATTAAAAACAGAATATGTTATACCTATTATTATCCCTTTTTTTGAAAAATGTTGAACTGATTTAATTTGTTTATTATGAATTATTTATAAATAAAAAAACCCGAAACGTTTAAATTTCGGGTTTTGTATTTATAATTAAGTTATTTTAATTCATAACTCATCATTAATCATTCATAATTAACAACTACCACCCTCCTTTAATCATATCTGGGCAAATACCCATAGCAACCGTTAAAGCAATTCCGATGATTAGTACCAATTTTGAGGTGTTTGTTAATGGAATAACTTCTTCGCTATCTCCTTTGAACATAGTTACTATTAAACGGAAATAGTAGTAGATACTGATTGCAGAACCAACTAATGCAACAATGATTAATTCTATTCCGTGTTTTTCTAAATACGATTCGAATAAGAAATATTTTCCGAAGAAACCAGCAAATGGTGGAATTCCTGCTAATGAAAGCATCGAAATGATAGTCGCTACCACTAACAAAGGATTTTTCTTTCCTAGCCCTTTAAATCCATCAAAATCCGTATTTCCTTTTGCGTTTGCTACTGCACTAATTACCGTGAAAGCAACTATTGTAGAAACAGAATATGCTAATGTGTAATAAATCAATGCGTGTCCTCCGTTTTCGTTGTTTGCTAACACTGCTAATAACAAATATCCAGCGTGAGAAATACCTGAATAAGCCAACATTCTCTTTGCATTCGTTTGGAATACTGCAATTACATTACCTACTATAACTGTAATTCCTGCTATCCACGTTAATGTTGGTTCCCAAATACCTGTTTGTGTTCCAAAACTTGTAGTAAATAATTTAAAGAATGCTGCAATCGCTGCTGTTTTTACAACGGTTGACATTAAACTTGTTACTTGTATTGGTGCTCCTTCATATACATCTGGTGCCCAAAAATGGAAAGGAACAGCAGAAATTTTAAATGATAATCCAATCACTAATAATAAAATACCTGTGTAAACTAATTCCACATTTTTCGCTCCGTTTTGCATATACATTTTGATTTCTTCAATATCAAATGAAGCAGTTGCTCCGTAGATAAACGCAATTCCCATCAATAAGAAACCAGTAGCAAATGAACCCATTAAGAAATATTTCATCGCTGATTCATTCGATGCTAAATCATTCTTTTTACTACCTGCTAATACATAAATACATATAGAAAGTATCTCAATACCAATAAATAACATTGTTAAGTTATGGTAAGAAACCATACAAACTGCTCCTACTAACGAGAATAATACCAACGTAGTTTTGTCTGCTATGTGTTGTTCATCATCAAAGAAACTGATAGAAGATAACAACCATAAAATTCCTGTAATAATAATTACTGCTGTGAATGCTACACTTTGGTTATCAAAAGAAACCATATTGTAGAAATGCATCGGTAGCGGATTGTCCCATTCAGTTACTGTTATACCTAATGCAACTAGTAAACCTACAATGGCAATTTTATGAATTACTTTTTTGAAGTTTAAAATTTCAGATAAAATTCCTAAAATTCCTAAACTGCTTAATATGACTAATGTTTTCATATCTTATCTATTACAATGCTTATTTTTTAGTTACTTCCATTATGGTAAAAATGTTTTTTACCGCTGGTTCAATCACCTCCATCAATGGTTTTGGATAAACCCCAACGAAGAAAATGATTATGATTAATGGGAAGATTATTACTTTCTCTTGCCATACTAAATCGAAGAATTTATCTGATACAGCTGTTTTATCTCCTAAAATTGCTGATTGATAACTTCTCAACATATATACTGCTCCAAGAATTGTTGATAAACCTGCAAATCCTGCTAACCATCCGTTGTATTCGTAAATACCTGCTAATAACAAGAATTCTCCTACGAAACCACTTGTTAATGGTAAAGCAATAGATGCCATCATAATAATCATAAATACCGTTGCATAAATTGGTGCTACGATACGAATACCTCCTAGTTGGTCTAATTGTCTTGTTCCTGTTCTTTCTTCTAAAATACTAACCATATAGAACAAACCGAAAGAACTAATACCGTGAGCAAACATTTGAACCACCGCTCCTGATAAACCTGTATCTGTAATACTGAATACTCCTGCTGCAATTAATCCAACGTGCGCTGCTGATGAATAAGCAATTAATCGTTTGTAATCTTTTTGGTACATAGCCATCAATGAAGCGTAAATTACTCCAATCACTGCTAATGTAATTACCGTTGGTCCCCAAAGTGATTCGTGCATTCCTTGTGGTACCATTGGTAACAAAATACGAATAGCACCATATACCCCCATTTTAGACATAATCCCTGACAATAACATTGTTCCAGGTGTTGGTGCATCTGTATAGGTATCTGCTAACCAAGAATGGAATGGGAAAACAGGCATTTTAATAGCGAATGCAAGGAAGAATAACCAAAACACCCACGATTGTGTACCTTTTGTTAATTGAAGATCATACAACGCTTGTAAAGAGAAATTATGCGGTACAGGTGTTTGTAAATACAAATAGATTAAACCTGCTAACATTAATAAACTTCCTGCTAATGTATAGATGAAGAATTTGAATGTGATTTTAATTTTCTCTGCTCCACCCCAAATCAATGCGATAAAGTAAATCGGAATTAAAGCAACCTCCCAGAAAATGTAAAATAAGAAAGCATCTTGTGCTGTAAATACACCTACTAATCCAAATTGCATCAATAAAATCAATGCATATAACGTTGATTGATTGTGGTATGTTTTACGGTTTGCAACTAATATGATAAAAGGTACTAACACGGTTGTTAATAACACTAATATCAAACTGATACCATCCATACCGATATGGAAATTAATTCCCATACTTTTAATCCACGGTTGATTACTCACAAATTGAGCATTCACGATTTTCTTATCAAAGTTCAGGAATGCGGTAACACCCAACACTAATTCAGCGATACTTGCACCTAATGCAATTGTTTTTACGCTGTTCCCTTTAATGAAGAATAAAACTAAACCTACTATTAAAGGAAGTAATAAAAGCAATGTAGTTATCATTCTCTGTTTGTTATTTGTTTAATAAATTAATTACCAATATTACAATGATACTCACTACCATTGCGAAGATATAGAAACCGGTATTCCCTGATTGTACTCTTCTAACCACGCTACTCACCCACACGATTGCGTTTCCTGTACCACTTACTACGAAATCTACTCCTTTTAATTCAAGGAATTTATACGTAAAACCTGATAATGCATTCAATGGTTTTGTGATGATTGCGTTGTATAACTCATCTACATAGTATTTGTTTGCCAACAAGTTTGGTAAGAATCCTTGTTTTTTATCATCTCCTGCAGGAACATTTTTTCCTTTAACGAATTTCGTATATGCAAATAACAACATTAAAATCGTGATTAATACAGTTGCACCCATTAACACCCATTCCATACTGTGAGACATTTTGTGTCCGTGTGTAAACGCATCTGAATCTTTTAATACAGGGTGTAAGAAACCTTTTAACCAATGTCCCTCGTGTACCATTATATCTGGAATACCTGCAAATCCTGCAATCGTTGCTAATATTGCTAATACGATTAACGGAATAGTCATCGTTTTTGGTGATTCGTGTAAATGGTGTTTTTGTTCTTCTGTTCCTCTGAAACTTCCGAAGAAAGTAACAAATAATAAACGGAACATATAGAACGTAGTCATCATTGAACCAAGTACACCCAATACCCAGAAAAGTGGGCTTTTTTCGTATGCGTGTGCTAAAATTTCATCTTTTGAGAAAAATCCTGAAAATGGTGGAATACCTGAAATAGCAATAGTTCCAATTAAGAATGTAGCATAGGTAATAGGAATGTGTTTTTTCAATCCTCCCATTTTACGAATGTCTTGTTCACCGCACATAGCGTGGATAACGCTACCTGCACCCAAGAATAACAATGCTTTGAAGAAAGCGTGTGTCATCAAATGGAAAACACCACCCGTGAAAGCACCTACTCCTAATGCAAGGAACATATATCCTAATTGACTTACCGTTGAATAAGCCAATACTTTTTTGATATCGTTTTGGAAAATACCGATAGATGCTGCAAATACAGCAGTTACCCCACCAATGATTGCAACAAACTCTAATGTTTCAGGTGAAAGACTGTATAAAATGTTTGAACGAACAATCATATAAACCCCAGCGGTAACCATTGTTGCAGCGTGAATTAATGCAGAAACTGGTGTTGGTCCTGCCATTGCATCTGGTAACCACGTGTATAAAGGAATTTGAGCACTTTTTCCCATTGCTCCAATGAACAACAATAAAGTGGCTGCTACGATTGCTGGTTCGCTTTCTTTTAAATTCAATGCTTCTCCAAATACGTTACTGTATTGAATAGAACCAAAAGTAATGTAGATTAAGAAGATACCTAAAATGAAACCTAAATCCCCTATTCTGTTTACGATGAATGCTTTTTTTGCAGCATCGTTGTAAGAACTGTTTTTGAACCAGAAACCGATTAATAAATAAGATGCTAATCCTACACCTTCCCAACCTGCAAACATTAACAAGTAGTTATCACCTAAAACAAGTAATAACATAAAGAAAACGAACAAGTTTAAGTAAGAAAAGAATTTTGCATATCCTTCATCGTCGTGCATATATCCCATTGAATATAGGTGGATTAAGAAACCAACACCTGTAATAATCAATAACATAATAGATGATAATGGGTCTATTAAGAACGCAATATTTACTTTGAAATCACCAGCGGCAATCCACTCAAATAAGTTCAATGTAAATGATTTCTCTTTGCTTCCCGAGATTTCGAAGAAAATTCCTAACGCTAACAAGAAAGAACCTAATACCATTGTGCTTGCAATGATACCTGAAAGGCTTTTAGAAAGGTAGGATTTACCAAGGCTGACAATCAAAAATCCTGTCAACGGTAAAAGTGGTACTAACCAAATTAACTCTTTCATTGCGCTTAAAATTTAAGTTTGTTAAGAAATCCAATATCCGTAGTTTGTGTATTACGGTGTATCATTATCAAAATGGATAAACCAACAGCCACTTCTGCTGCTGCTACCGCCATAATGAAGAATACAAATACTTGTCCTTTTCCATCTCCGTGGTGTGCAGAAAATGCTACCATTAATAAGTTCACTGCGTTTAGCATTAACTCAATACACATAAAGATGATAATGGCATTTCTTCTTAAAAGAACCCCCATCACACCGATTGAGAACAATGCTGCACTCAACAAAATATAATGATTTAAGGGTATAGCCTGTAATGTTTCCATACTCTATTTATTAACTTCTTTTTTACTTAACATTATTGCTCCAACCATTGCTCCTAATAAAAGCACAGATGAAATTTCGAATGGCAATGCAAATTCATTGAAAAGAATTTTTCCAAGGTTTGCTGTAACACCAATCGTAGCATCTTTTTGAATTAATGGTTGAGTTTCTGCTTTACCGAAAGTGGCAACTAATGTCAATAATAACATTCCTCCTGAAACCACCCCCGCAATTTTCACCCATGTTTTTTTCACAGGTTCAGCACTAACATTCAGGTTTAATAGCATTAACACATATAAGAACAATACCATAATTGCTCCGGCATATACTACAATGTGAACTACTGCAAGGAATTGTGCATTTAATAATAAATAATGGCCCGCGATAGAGAAAAACGTAATTACTAGATATAATACGCTGTGGATTGGATTTTTAGAGAATACCACCATCAATCCAGATAGTATTGCTAAAAATGACAAGAAATAAAATACATAATGTGTCATTTCTTTATATTTTATTGTGACTTAAATTCTTATTCTTTTTGAATTCCAACACTTCTTGTGTTTGACGTTTTGTAACATCGATACGCTCGTTTACTTTTTCAACTAATTTGTCTTTTCCGTAAACGAAATCATCTCTATCGAATTCAGTAGGAACAATTCTATCTGTTAAGAAAATGGCTTCTTTCGGACACGCATCTTCGCATAAGCCGCAGAAAATACAACGCAACATATTGATTTCATAATTTGCTGCATATTTTTCTTCTCTGTATAATCCTTCTTCTCCTTTTTTACGTTCCGCAGCATTCATTGTGATTGCTTCTGCCGGACAAGCCACAGCACACAATTCACACGCTGTACATCTTTCAGCCCCATTCTCATCTCTTTTCAATACGTGTTGTCCACGGAAATTCGGGCTCATATCACGTTTTACTTCAGGATATTGAATCGTTGCTGCTTTTCTAAACATATTTTTGAAAGTAATTTTCATCCCTCCCCAAATTGCAGGTATATACAATTTTTCGGAAAGTGTCATTTCTTTCTTTACTACTTGTTTTGCTCTGTTTGTTAGTGGTTGCATCTCTCTAAAAATTAATTGATTTTACCATTCATCCACATTACTACACCTGTAACCAAGATATTTAAAATCGCTAACGGAATTAGTGATTTCCATCCTAACCTCATCAACTGGTCATATCTGAAACGTGGTAAAGTCCAACGGATCCACATAAAGAAGAAGATGAAGAAGAATACTTTGATAAACATAATTCCTGTTCCTAATGCAGTTGCCATTGTTGTTGACAATCCTAATGCTTCGTTGATTTCATTTTGGAATGGGAAATGGTATCCTCCAAAGTAGAAAGTTACAATTACTGCAGAAGAGATAAACATATTGATGTATTCTGCAAATAGGAATAAACCTAATTTCATACTTGAATACTCTGTGTGGTATCCACCAATCAATTCTGATTCACTTTCAGGCATATCGAAAGGTGCTCTGTTTAACTCTGCAAAAGCACAAATTAAAAAGATTAAAAACCCTAATGGTTGATATACAAAGTTTGCTAATCCTGCATCTTGTTGATCAGCGATTTCTTTCAAACTCATTGTACCTGTTGACATAATCAACGCGATGATTGCTAATCCCATTGCGATTTCGTAACTAATCATCTGTGCAGATGCACGAATAGCACCCATCAACGAGTATTTGTTGTTTGATGCCCAACCACCAATCATAATACCATAAACTCCTAATGACGTAATACCAAATATGTAAAGTACACCAATATTTAAGTCTGCTACTTGTAATTGGAAAGTGTGTCCCCATAATTCGATATCGCCTCCCCAAGGAATTAATGCTCCTGCCATCAATGCAGTGGTCATTGCGATACACGGTCCAAGGATAAATAAGGCTTTGTTTGAAACGTTAGGAATGATTTCCTCTTTCATAAACATTTTAACCCCATCCGCCAATGGTTGTAACAATCCAAGTGGTCCCGCTCTGTTTGGTCCTTTACGGTTTTGCATCCAAGCAGAAACTTTACGCTCCAATAAAGTTGAATACATTGCCACCAATAAAGAAACGGCAAACATTGTAACAACCAAAATGATTTTAAATAATAATCCGGCTTCCATTTTATTATCCTTTATTTAAGTTTTCAGAGATTTGTTTTTGATATTTTAGAATATCTTCTTTAATATCTTTCAAATGCTCATAATGATTTAATGAAACAACGGATTTACGGTCAATGTGACGAGGTCCTTCAATAACCCAATCACTTGTTTTTTTCTTTTCGAATCGACACGTATTACAGATAAACGATTCTACTTCGTTGTATTGGTCTTTTCTTCCTGTTACACGTAAAATTTCGTCTCCTTTTTCCCAAACAACTACTTTTCCAGAACATTGTGGATGTTCACAATCTCTGTGTGCGTCCATTGGCTTCGTAAACCAAACACGACTTCCAAAACGAGCCGTTTTATCCGTTAACGCTCCAACAGGACAAACATCAATCATATTTCCTGAGAAATCGCTATCGATTGCTTTCTCAATGTAGGTAGAAATTTCTGCGTGGTCTCCACGGTTAATAACTCCGTGACATCTTCCGCCTTCTGCTACTTGATCAGCCACAAACGTACAACGGTAGCACAGAATACATCTGTCCATATGTAGTTTGATTTTGTCGCCTATGTCGATTTTTTCGTACATTCTTCTTTCTTCTTCGTAACGTGTACTTACTGCTCCGTGTTTGAAACCAAGGTTTTGTAAATCACATTCTCCTGCTTGGTCACAAATTGGACAATCCAACGGGTGGTTGATTAATAAAAACTCAACTACTCCTTTACGTGCTTCCAATACTTGTGGGCTAGTGATATTTTCTACCACCATACCATCCATTACGGTAGTACGACACGATGGAACCAATTTTGGCATTGGACGTGGGTCGTTGGTAGAACCTTGTGATACTTTTACTAAACACGTACGACATTTACCTCCACTTCCTTCTAATTTGGAATAGTAGCACATCGCAGGTGGTACGATATCCCCTCCTACGCTTCTTGCTGCATTCAAAATAGTCGTTCCGTCTGGTACTTCTATTTCTACTCCGTCGATAGTTACTTTTGCCATTTTCTTTCTATTATCTAATTGCGAAAAGGTGCTTAATTATGCGTTTTGAGTTGCAGAACTTACAAACGGTTCTTTCTCAAAATGTTTTGGGTCTTTGATTTTCTCTGGATTTAACACGTGGTATTCAAATTCCTCACGGAAATGGCGAATAGCACTTGCCACTGGCCAAGCAGCAGCGTCACCCAATGGACAAATCGTATTTCCTTCAATTTTCTTTGATATATCTACTAATAAATCAATGTCTTTCATAGTACCGTGACCATTTTCGATACGATGTAATACTTTTTCCATCCATCCTGTACCTTCACGACAAGGGGAACATTGTCCACACGATTCGTGGTGGTAGAAACGAGCCAAGGTCCACGTATGTCTTACGATACAAGCCGTTTCATCCATAATGATAAAACCACCTGAACCTAACATTGTACCTGATGCAAATCCACCATCTGCTAACGATTCATACGTCATCAAACGAGCATCACCATTAGCCGTTTTTGTAATTAAATGTGCTGGTAAAATCGGAACAGAAGAACCACCTGCAATCATTGCTTTGATTTTTCTACCGTCTTTAATACCTCCACAATATTCTTCTGAATAGATAAATTCTTCTACTGGTAAGCCTAATTCGATTTCATACACACCTGGTTTGTTAATATGACCACTTGCAGAAATTAATTTAGTACCTGTACTTCTTTCGATACCGATTTTAGCATATTCTTCTCCTGTCATATTTACAATATGCGGAACTGCTGCAATCGTTTCAACGTTGTTAACCACTGTTGGCGAAGCGTACAATCCTGAAATCGCTGGGAAAGGTGGTTTCATACGCGGATTACCACGTTTTCCTTCCAAAGATTCCAATAAGGCTGTTTCTTCTCCACAGATATAGGCTCCACCTCCAATTTGAACGTGTAAGTCTAACGAGTAATCTGTACCGAAAATATTTTTTCCTAACAAACCTGCTTCGTATGCTTCTGCGATTGCTTTTTCTAAAATACGCAATATATAGAAATATTCTCCACGGATATAAATGTAAGATGTCTTTGCCCCTAAAGCGAAACTTGATACCAACATTCCTTCCACTAATGCGTGCGGAATTTTTTCCATCAAATACCTGTCTTTGAAAGTTCCAGGCTCACTCTCATCGGCATTACATACCAAGTAACGAGGTTTTTCTGATTTTTTATCGATAAAACTCCACTTCATCCCAGCTGGGAAACCTGCTCCACCTCTACCTCTTAAACCAGATTTTTTAACTTCTTCTGTAATATCGTCTGGCGCCATCGATTTAATTGCTTTTTCAGCAGCACGATATCCACCCATTTTACGGTAAACTTCCAAGGTTTCAATCCCTGGTACGTTTTCGTGTTCTAATAATATTTTACGTCCCATAGTAGTTGTCAATTAACAGTATCTTGAACGTTTATCATCTGCACGTAATTTTTCAATTAAGGCATCTGCTTTTTCATTCGTTAGATTTTCGTGATAATCTGCTCCACATTGTAACATTGGTGCAGTGCCACAAGAACCTAAACATTCTACTGTTTTAAGGGTAAACATTCCATCAGTTGTTGTTTCACCAACTTTGATATTCAATTTATTCTCTAAATATGTCACTAAATCATCTGCCCCGTTTAACATACAAGGTCCTGTTTGACAAACTTCTAACAAGCATTTTCCTACGGGTTGTAGGTTATACATTGTGTAGAAAGATGCTACCTCGTACACCTCAATCGGTTTGATTTCTAAAATCGATGCAACATAATCCATTACTTCTGGACTTAACCATCCATCGAATTCTGCTTGTGCAACGTGCAATACAGGCAATAAGGCTGATTTTTGTCTTCCTTCTGGGTAGCGTTTAATGATTTTTTTCACTACCTCCATTGCTTCTGTTGAAAATGCTATTTCTGACATACGCTGTTTCTTAACTATTATAAATTCTATGCGTCTAATTCTCCTGCGATTACGTTCAAACTACTCAACGTAAGAACGGCATCAGACAACATAGCCCCTTTAATCATTTCTGAATATGCTTGGTAATAAATGAAGCACGGTCTTCTGAAACTTAATCTGAAAGGTGCTCTACCACCGTCGCTGATTAAGTAAAAACCTAATTCTCCATTTCCACCTTCTACTGAATGATATACTTCACCTGCTGGAATGTTTGATTCACCCATAATGATTTTGAATTGGTAAATCAACGCTTCCATATTGTGGTACACCTCTTCTTTCGGTGGTAAGAATACCTCTGGAACATCTGCGTGAACAGGTCCATCAGGTAATTTCGCAATTGCTTGCTTGATGATACTAAACGATTGTTTGATTTCTTCTTGACGAACCATAAAACGGTCGTAAGTATCTCCATTTTGTCCTACTGGAATTTGGAAATCGAAATCTTCATACGATGAATACGGTGTTGCTACACGTACATCATAATCTACACCAGTCGCACGTAAGTTAGGACCAGTAAAACCATAGTTTAACGCTTTTTCAGCAGAAATAGGACCAGCACCAATGGTTCTGTCCATAAAAATTCTGTTTCTCGTTAAAAGTGAGTCAAACTCTTCGAATATCTTAGGGAATGTTTCTACGAAATTGTGGATTTTTTGCCAAGCAGACGCAGGGAATTCATTTTGAAAACCACCTACACGTCCCATATTTGTTGTCAAACGAGCACCACAAATGTCTTCGTAGATTTCATAAATTTTCTCACGTTGTTGGAATACATACAAGAAACCACTCAAAGCACCTGTATCTACCCCGATAACACTGTTACATACCAAATGGTCTGCGATACGTGCTAATTCCATAATAATCACACGCATATATTGAGCGCGTTTTGGAACTTCGATGCCTAATAATTTTTCGACAGTCATTTGCCAACCAAGGTTGTTAATTGGTGCCGAACAATAATTTAAGCGGTCAGTAAGCGTAGTAATTTGGTAATAATTTCTTCTTTCAGCGATTTTTTCAAATGCTCTGTGAATATACCCTACAGTTGGCACAGCATCCATAATGATATCCCCATCCATAGTAAGGATATTCTCAAAAATACCGTGTGTTGCAGGGTGAGTAGGTCCAAGGTTTAATATTGAATATCCTTGTTTTTCTACCTCTAATCTTCTTTTTTCTAATTCTGCTGAATTCATAGTAATTCTGTTAGAATTTTGGTTTAACGACCGAACATTGCGTCGTCTTTGTCTTCTCTTGTCTCGTCTTCCACTTGGTATTGTTTACGCATTGGGAAGTAAGGTTGGTCGTCCATATTTAAGATTTTTGTCAAATTTGGATGACCTGTAAATTGAATTCCATAGAAATCGTATGTTTCTCTTTCCAACCAATTTGCTGTTTTAAACAAAGAAGTCACACTTGGAACTTTAATATCAGCCTCTGAAGTGTATACTTTGATACGAATACGTTGGTTTTGTACCATATCGTGTAATTGATATACAACACAAAACTCTTCTTCTTTTGCATTATCAGGATAATGAACTCCACACAACGAAGTCATAAACTGAAATTTGTAATCTTCGTAATCGTATAAGAAAGTCAATACGTTTAAGATTTCTTCTTTTTTAACAGTAAAAGTTGGGAAATCAACGATTAACTCTTGTTTTACGATAGCACCACCAAATTTATCTTGTAATGCTTTTCCTATGCGTTCCGTTACATTTTCCATATTACTCGATTCCGTAAGACGCTAATAACTCGGTATATTCAGGAGTATTTCTTCTGCGAAGCGATTCTTTCCCTACTAAATCTTGTACTTGTAAGATACCATCAATTACTTGTTCTGGTCTTGGCGGACATCCAGGAATGTATACATCCACAGGAATTATTCTGTCAATACCTTGTAATACACTGTAAGTATCAAAAATTCCCCCGCTCGAAGCACAAGCCCCCATAGCAATAACCCAACGAGGTTCTGCCATTTGTAAGTAAACTTGTTTCACAACAGGTGCTAATTTTTTAGAGATAGTACCCATCACCATTAGTAAGTCTGCCTGACGTGGAGAAAAACTTAAACGTTCTGACCCAAAACGACCTAAATCGTAGTGGGAAGCCATCGTTGCCATAAACTCAATACCACAACAAGAAGTTGCAAATGGTAAAGGCCACAATGAATTTTTTCTTGCTAAACCTACTACTTGGTCCAACGAAGTTGCGAAAAAACCAGAACCTTCGTGTCCGTCTGGTGCTTTAACAATCTTCACTTTTGATTCAACAATATCTTTTTCTGAACTCATGTTTTCGAATTTTTATTATTTATCCTCCCATTTTAGGGCACCTTTCTTCAATACATAGAAGAACCCTAATAATAAAAGGCCTATGAATAAGAACATTTCAATAAGTCCGTTTGTTCCCAACGTTTTGAAATTTACTGCCCAAGGGTACATAAATATTACCTCTACGTCGAATAATACAAACAAGATGGCTACTAAAAAGTATTTCACTGAAAATGGAACACGCGCATTACCTGACGACTCTATACCACATTCGAATGAATCTAATTTTTTCTTTGATTTTCTGTGTGGACCTAAGAAGTGTGTTGCAACGATGGTTGTAACCACAAATCCAAGTGCTACTCCTAACTGAACCAAAATTGGTAAATAACTAGATGGTGTTTCTACTTGCATAATTTTAATTTACTAAGTTTTTAACAATTTGATAGTCAAAAAGAAACTGAAATTTAAGGTAAATAATATCACTAAAATTCAGAGTTTCTCTAGTTAATTAACCCGCTAAAATAGATAACTTTTAGATTTTATTAACATATTTTGACAATAAATTAACACAAAATGCAATGATTTAGTTTTCGTTTTAATTAATATTCAAGAATATTGTTTTGTTTAGGATCTTAATTATCTCAATTAAATTCAACAGCTTGTTCACTTTAAACGAACTACATAGTTAATTTCGATTTAATTGTTTATTTTAGTCTGATTACAAATTCTTCATTTATGAAATCCATTTTTTATTCAATCGTTTGTTTATTTGTTATTCATGATTTGGAAGCACAAACCAAAGAGCAATCAGATAAATTTTTGGTTTCCTCTATTTATGAAGATCAAAAAAGTGAATTGATTATCAGTAATGTCTTACACTTTAATTCACAAATTATCAAAGAGAAAACCCACGATACTATACGTTTAACAGATCCAGTCACTGGAGAATTTGTTTTTTATAATAAGTCTGTATTAATGAATCATTTCGATAATTGGTTGAGTGATTTTGCGAAAACACGTATTACTAAAGTTAAAAAAGATACGAGTCATTATGCTATTTTATATCGAACTCGTTTTGAGGGTGATTTTGTCAACGTATTGTTGATTGCTGAATTTAAAGATGAAAAGATTCGCTTGCGTTTTTTTGATGAAGGTGATGTACGTACAACGGATAAAATGGTGCCTGAACATTTCAATTTAGCGAGTCGTTTTTCCTCTGATGTGTTGATGTATTCTCCAAAAGACCCAAAGAATTTAAACACGAAACACGTTGAAGCCTTGAAACAGTATAAAAAAGAAATTGAACAAATTATTGTTTCTGTTAATTTCTATATTCTTGGCAATCAAGATTACATCATCAAAGCGGAAAACTTACTCCTAGATTTTTTACCCAAGTTTGATTTTTGAATTTTCTTTTACGTAATTCGTTGTTTCAGTTGTCTCACTGAGCCCGTTGAATGTCACACTGAGCCCGTTGAAGTGTTATCGGGTAAATTTTTCTCATTTTTTTAACCAATGTCGAATTTGTGTTAAAAACAATGTGTTTTTTACTTAACTGATTTTTCCTAAAAGTTTATGATATCTTTTACTTTGATGCCTAATGAAGATGTTATTTTAACCAGTGTTTTAATCGTTGTATTTAACTTACCATTTTCAATTGCACCAATTTGAGAAAGAGGAATACCTGAATCACTGGACAAATCTAATTGAGTCATTCCTTTTGACAATCTTATTTTTCTGATTGTCATTCCTAGTTCTATTAAATAAATCTCACGTTCGGTTTTCACGACAACCAAATAAGACTTTTTTTATCACGCACTACAACCGATATATCGGTTATTATTTATATAATTGCTTTAAATTTTAATTATTAAGAATATTTAAAAAAGTAAAAGATGAAAAACAAAATGAATTTTAGAACGAATAGAATTATTCAAATGATTTGCTTGGGATTATTTATAATTTCAACTCCAATTATTTATGCTCAAAAAGATACTTTACATATTAAGGATATTTATTCTAATACAAGTAATTATCTTGTATTAGACAAAATAATTAATGTAGATTCAACATCTAAACAAGAATTAATGAATCGTTTTGAAAATTGGGGCGGTTCAAATTTTAGAGATTATTCAAATGTTAGAACTTCAAAAACTGATGACCAAATAACGTTATTATATATTAATGAAACGAGTGAAAATAATAAAATGTATGTCATCTTAAAAGTAGAGTTTAAGGATAATAAAGCAAAAATTTCTTTTTCTGATGATGGCAATGTAGGTACTAATGGTTCTTATGTAGGTGGCTCATATGTTTCAGGTACTCCCTCAAGATTAATTCATTATACTAATTTTTTTGAAGATGGAATGATTATTTATAAAAAAAATGCTGGTTCATTAAATGTAAAATCTGCAAGAGTGAAAATTTTATTAGAATATAAAGATTCTATAAATAAGACTTGTAACGAGATTGAAAAAGCGCTTAAAATAAAACAAACGAATACTTTAAAAAGTGATTGGTAATTAAATTCTTTCTTTTAGAGGCTCAAATAATTTTATTTGGGCTTTTTTTAGTTTCATTCCATAAAAAACAAAAAACCCTTAACACTTTCGTATTAAGGGTTTTCGAGGTCTCGAGCGGATTCGAACCGCTGTAATCGGTTTTGCAGACCGGTGCCTAAGCCTCTCGGCCACGAGACCATTTTGAGAGGACAAAAATAGAAATTATTTTGGGTAACGCAAGTTAGTTTAGTATTTTTCTTCGATGATGATGGCTACATTATCCACGTCACCATTGATAGGAGGGCAAATTTTTGTGATTTTTATGCGCACGTAATGCATTCCTTCTAATTCATTTTCAAAGCGTTTCATAATGCGGTAGCCTACGTGCTCAATCAGTTTGGATGGTATTGCCATCTCTTCTTTTACAATACGATTAATAACAACATAATCGATTGTGTCAATAAGCGTATCTTCAAGAGCCGCTTTCAAAAAGTTGGTTTCCAAAGATACATCCACCAAATAATGTCCACCGATTTTTGTTTCTTCCGGCAAACACCCGTGAAAAGCGTATAATTTAATTCCGTTTACTTCTATGTGGTTTTTCATCTGTGTGTGGATTTGCTTCCTCCCTTGAGGGAGGAGTGAGGAGGGTGACAATACATAATTCATCACCTCCCTCAATCCCTCCTCAAGGAGGGAAGAATGATTAACCTAATTTCCCTAATCCAATTTCCATACGTGCTACAACCTCTTCTTTTCCTAGGAAAGCAGCGATTTCGAACATACTTGGTCCCATTCCTGCACCTGTGATTAATAAACGGAACAGCGGTAAAACTGCACCAATTCCTAATCCTTTATCAGCGATGAATGCTTTGAATTTTGCTTCGATTGTTTCGTGTGTAAATGGTTCAATTTCAGATAGAATTTGTTTCCATTCCGTCATTAATGCCGGTGCATTTTCGTTCCATTTTTTAGAAACTGTTTGTGCATCATATTCAGCAGGACGCGATAATAAATAACTTCCTTCTACCAAAATGTCTTCTGCAAACGTTGCTCTTTCCTTCATCAATCCGCAAATCGCAACCAACGTATTCATATCTACTTCTCCTTCGATTTTACCTGCTAACATTTCAGCAATGCGCTCGTTTGGAGTGTTTTTTAAATGTTGTTGTTGGAACCATTTTGTTTTTTCAGCATCGAATTTTGCTCCTGCTTTTCCTACTCTATCTAGGGTAAATGCTTCTTCTAATTCTTGTAATGAAAATAACTCTTGGTTTGTACCTGGGTTCCACCCTAAAAACGCTAACATATTGATAAACGCTTCTGGTAAATATCCTTTTTCTCTGTATCCAGAGTATAATTCTCCTTCTGCTGTAGTCCAATTTGTTGGGAAAACAGGAAATCCTAAACGGTCTCCATCTCGTTTCGATAATTTTCCGTTTCCATCCGGACGTAACAATAACGGTAAGTGAGCAAATTGTGGACAATCCCATCCAAATGCTTCATACAACAACACGTGTAACGGAGCAGATGGTAACCATTCTTCCCCACGAATTACGTGACTGATTTCCATCGTGTGGTCGTCAACAATGTTTGCTAAATGGTACGTTGGCATACCATCACTTTTGAACAACACCTTGTCATCCAAATTGTTAGTATTTACCACAACCCAACCACGGATAATATCTTCAAAACGCACGTCTTGGTTACGAGGCATTTTCATACGGATTACATATTGTTCTCCTGATGCAATTCTTCTTTCTACTTCGTCAGCCGGTAAGGTCAACGAGTTTTTCAACGAGGTACGTGTAACGCTGTTGTATTGCCAATTTGGCATACCCATTTCTTTTGCCTGTTCACGCACTTTTTCTAATTCTTCTGGTGTATCAAACGCATAGTATGCTTTGTCATTATCCACTAATTGTTCCGCATACGGACGGTACATTTCCTTACGTTCAGATTGAACATATGGACCGTAATTTCCACCGATACCTGGACCTTCTGTTGGCATAATTCCACACCATTTCAACGCATCCATAATGTAGTCCTGTGCACCTTCTACAAAACGAGTTTGGTCAGTATCTTCGATACGAATGATGAATGTACCATTGTTCTTTTTCGCAAACAAATAGTTGTATAATGCGGTACGAACACCTCCCATATGTAATGGACCTGTTGGTGAAGGGGCAAACCTTACGCGAACTGCTTTTTCAGACATAGTTGAATTCTTTTTTGGCAAAGATAATAATATTGTTTATTAGTGATTTTTGATATCAACGATACTTTTATATAATTTAGTAGGTTATTGTGTTGAACAATGTGGCTATGAGCAATTACGAACGTCTGTTGGAACAAATTGATGCTTTTATACGCAAGTATTATAAAAATCAATTAATTAAAGGCGGAATTTTAGTATTAGGTTTCTTTGTTTTGTTATTCTTGGTAGTAACATTCTTGGAATTTATTGGTCGTTTTGGTACGCCAGTTCGTGCCTTTTTGTTCTTTTCTTTTTTGGGTGTCAATTTATTTTTGCTCTACAAATACGTTTTTATTCCTGTTTCGAAATTATTTGCTTTTGGAAAACGCATTTCTCGCACGCAAGCATCATTGATTATTGGTGATTTTTTCCCAGAAATTGCAGATAGGTTATTGAACACTTTACAATTAAACGATTCGCTTTCAGTAGAGGGGGCTAATTATGAATTAGTTCGTGCGAGTATTTCGCAACGTGCTACTTCGATTTCGGCCATCCCTTTTGTCAATGGTATAGATTTACGCAAGAATGTAAAATACCTCAAATACTTTATTCCTGTTTTTTTGGTGTTTTTGATTGTGGTTACTTTTTTTCCAAATGTTATTACTCAAGGAAGTCAGCGTGTAGTTAATTATCAAAAAGAATTTAAACCGGTTGCTCCGTTTGATTTTACGATTTCGGATTACAAAGATTTTGTGGTAGAAGGAGAAGATGTTCACATAGAAGTTCGTACTCCTGGTTCGGTTATTCCTGATAAAGTGTATTTGGTGAGTTCGATGGGGAAATTTTTGATGCAACGTAGTTCGAAAACGCTTCATTCGTATGTTCTACCAAGTGTTTCTCAATCGGTTGATTTTCATTTTGAAGCGAATGGTTTTTCAAGTAATGCTTATGCTATTCGATTGATTCCAAAATCGGCGATAGGGGTATTTGACGCACATTTACATTTTCCGACTTACTTGGGTAAAAAAGACCAAATCATTCAAAATGCGGGTGATTTAGAAATCCCAGAGGGAACAAAAATTACGTGGAAAGTACGTTCTAAAAACAGTGCTACGGTTGCCTTTGATTGGGGTGTTGGTAGCAGATTTACTTCTGCAGAGGAAAGTTTTGATTACACTAAAACCCTTTCTGCATCTACTCGTTTGAAAGTATTGCTAAAGAATAAGTTTATCGACAAAACCGATACACTTAAATACACTTTACAAGTGGTTAAAGATGCGTTTCCTACTATTCAAGTCCAACAAAACACAGATAGTTTAAGCACTTCTATTAAATATTTCACTGGTTCGATTGAAGACGATTATGGTTTGAAACAATTGCATTTTGTGTATGTTATTCATTCGCAAGGAAAAAAGCCGAAAACATTTCGTAAATCTGTGATGCAACCTGCTGGAACTGAAATGCGTTTTGGCTATGCTTTTGATTTCCGTGCGGAAGAACTTTCCTTGAATGATAAAATTGAATACTACTTCGAAGTTTCTGATAATGATGGTGTAAATGGTTCTAAATCTTCTAAATCTGATTTTTATACCTATAAATTACCTTCTTTGGAAGCCTTAAATGAGCAACGTGACGAGCAACAAACAGCGGTAAGGGAGAACTTAAATGATATAATGAATAAAGCGCAACGTTTCCAACAACACGTGGAAAAGTTGAAGAAAGATGTATTGAATGACCAAACTCCTGAATGGAACAAACTCAATCAAATTGAACAGTTAAAACAAGAGCAAGAAAATATTCAGAATGAGTTAAATGCTATTCAAGAGCAAATTCAAGAAAGTACCTCACAAAAAAGTGAATTATCAGAATTAGACAAGCAATTACTTGAAAAACAAGAAATGATACAAGATTTATTAGACAAAGTGATGGATGATGAAATGAAATCCTTGTTGAATAAATTGGAAGAATTGATGAAATCTGAAAATAAAGAACAATTAGATAAAAAACTGAATCAATTGGATGCAAAATCGGAAGATATGCAAAAGCAACTCGACCGTAGTATTGAAATGTTGAAACGTTTACAAGTCAATGAGAAAATTGATGCCATTGAAGACGAATTAAAACAATTATCCGAAGAACAAGATAAATTGAAAGAAAATATTGAAAAAGACGCCATTTCACAAGATAAAGCAGGTAAAAAACAAGAAGAAATCGATAAAAAGTTTGATGAGTTAAAAGAGGATTTAAAAGAATTAGAGAAATTAAACAATTCGCTTTCTAATCCGATGGAATTAGGAAAACACGACGATAACGAAAAAACGATTTCTGAAGAACTTTCCAAAGCAAAAGAGAACATTGACAAGGGAAATGAGAAAAAAGCCACTAAAAACCAGCAAAAGGCTTCTCAAGAGATGAATAAAATGGCGAACGAGTTGAACAAACAACAAAACGCTTCAAATAAACAACAAGCAGGAGAAGACGTTGAAACAGTTCGTGCCTTACTTGAAAATTTAATGTCTATTAGTTTTAACCAAGAAGATATTCTAACAGGATTTAATCAGATTCGTACCACAGACCCTTCTTTTCGTAAGTTCGGAAGGAGACAACGTGCTTTGATCGATGAAATTAAAATGGTGGAAGATAGTTTGAATGATTTAGCAAAACGTCAACCTAAAATTGCTTCGTTTGTAGATAAAGAATTGCGTGAAATTCACAGCCATTTAGATTTAGCCCTTGAATCCATAGATGAACACCAAAAGAACGATATAACTACGCATTTACAGTTTGTTTTAACAGGGGTAAATAATTTGGCTTTAATGCTTAATGAATCGCTACAACAAATGCAGTCTGAAATGAAAGGTCAAGGTCAGGGTGATGGTTCTTGTCCAAATCCTAAACCGGGTAAAAACGGTTCTGCTGGAAATATGGGTGATATGAAGCAGATGCTTAAAAAGCAATTAGAAGCATTTGAAAAAGGGAAGCAACCGGGTAACAAACCTGGACAAGGAGTTAAACCAGGGCAGGATGGTTCTCCAGGTTCTATGGGTCTAAATGGAAAAGAAATTGCACAAATGGCTGCACAACAGGCCGCTTTACGTGCTAAACTAGAACAACTTCGTCGTGAAATGAATAAAGATGGTAAAGGTTCTGGTAATGCCTTAAACCCTTTAATCAATGCATTAGACCAACAGGAAAAAGATTTAATCAATCGAAATAAAAAAGCAGACTTTGTAAAACGTCAAAAAGATATCATTACAAGGCTTTTAGAGAGTGAAGATGCGCTACGTGAACGAGGTTTTGATGAAAAAAGAGAATCTAAATCAGCAAAAGATTACAATAATGGTAACCTTCGTGCAATTAATCAGTATAATCAGCAAAAAGCGAAACAACTTGATGTATTGCATTTGCTGAATCCTTCGTACAGAAAGTACTATAAAGACAAAGTAAATCAATATTTTAACGAGTTTCAATACTAGTTGAATTACGTTAATTTTTTTGTAATGAGTGTTGATGTTACTGTGATTGATAAACTTTCAATAAATTCAGATTTATCTCAATTATCGTTGGTAGAGGTTTTGATTGACAAAACTTGTGCTTCCTTAAGTATTGATGAAGATATGTATGGCAATGTGTTGATTGCAGTTACAGAAGCAGTTAACAACGCTATCATTCACGGAAATAAGTTTTCTACGGATTTGCCTGTTTCTGTTGATGTATTAGATACAGATGAAACTTTTGCTTTTAGAATTACAGATGCTGGTTCTGGTTTTGATTTTACAAATTTGCCTGATCCTACTGCTCCTGAAAATTTAGAAAAAGAAAATGGTCGTGGTATCTTTTTAATTCGCAATCTTTCAGATAATCTTGAGTTTTCTGAAAATGGTAAAGTAGCAACTATCTTTTTTAATAAATCAAATGCTTGATATCAATTACGAAGACGTTGATGATTTATCATTAAACGATATTGATTTAACAAATTGGATATCAAAAGTTTGTGTTGATGAAAATTACAATTTAGGCGATATTTCTCTTATTTTTTGTTCTGATGAATATCTTCTTGATATGAACAGAACGCATTTAGATCACGATTACTATACAGACATAATTACCTTTGATTATACTGATAATCAAATTGTTTCGGGTGATTTATTTATTTCAATCGATCGTGTACGTGACAATGCTAGTGATTTCAATGTTTCTTTTGATCACGAGTTGCATCGTGTTATAATACACGGTGTACTTCATCTCTGCGGTTATAAAGATAAATCTGATGATGAAGAAAAATTAATGCGTACTAAAGAAAATAATGCTTTGTCACTGATAAGTTTCACGTGAAACATTATCTAGTTACTTCTCCTTCTTCATACCTTTGTTTCACGTGAAACATTTTATTCGTTATGCTTAAAAAGTACGATGTTATTGTTGTTGGTGGTGGACACGCAGGTTGTGAAGCCGCGAATGCTGCTGCTAAATTGGGTAGTTCTGTTTTGTTGGTCACAATGAATATGAATACCATTGCTCAAATGAGTTGTAATCCTGCTATGGGAGGGGTTGCTAAAGGACAAATTGTTCGTGAAATTGATGCTCTTGGTGGTGGCAGTGGTATTGTTAGTGACAAGAGTGCTATTCAATTTCGTATGTTGAATATGTCTAAAGGTCCTGCAATGTGGTCGCCACGTACTCAGAATGACCGTATGCTCTTTGCTGAAGAATGGCGATTGCTTTTGGAGAGTAATCCAAATGTTGATTTTTGGCAGGATATGTGTAATGGTCTTATTGTTGAAGACAATAAAGCGAAGGGGATAAAAACTTCTATCGGAGTTGATATTTATGCGGATGCTATTATTCTTACAAATGGGACCTTTTTAAATGGTTTAATTCATATTGGTGAAAAACAATTCGGTGGTGGTCGTGCTGCAGAACGTCAAGCAACTGGTATCACTGAAGATTTAGTTGCATTAGGTTTTGAGGCAGGAAGAATGAAAACTGGTACTCCTCCTCGCTTGGATGGTCGCTCATTAGATTATTCAAAGTTTGAGTTACAAGATGGTGATGTTAATCCATCAAAGTTTAGTTATTCAAATGCTACTAAACCTTTAGCACATCAACACGCTTGTCATATTGCCTATACAAATACTGAAACTCACGAAATGTTGCGTACAGGATTTGACCGTTCTCCAATGTTTAATGGTGCTATTAAAAGCACTGGACCACGTTATTGTCCAAGTATTGAGGATAAGATTAATCGTTTTGCTGAAAGAGATAGACATCAATTATTTATTGAACCAGAAGGTTGGAAAACAGTTGAGATTTATTTGAATGGTTTTAGTACTTCTTTACCTGAAGAGGTTCAGTTGGCTGCTATGAAAACTATTCCTGGTTTTGAAAATGTAAAAATGTTTAGACCAGGTTATGCAATTGAATATGATTATTTCCCGCCAACACAGTTAAAACACACGCTTGAAACTAAATTAGTAGAGAATCTTTATTTCGCTGGACAAATTAATGGTACTACTGGGTATGAAGAAGCAGCGTGTCAAGGTTTGATGGCTGGAATTAATGCACACAGAAAGATAAAAGAACAAGATCCATTTATATTAAGTCGTTCAGAAGCCTACATTGGTGTTTTAATTGATGATTTAATAACTAAAGGTACGAAAGAACCGTATCGTATGTTTACGAGTCGTGCTGAATACCGTATTTTACTTCGTCAAGACAATGCTGATTTACGTCTAACACCATTGGCTTATGAAATCGGTATGGCAGATGATGAAATGATGCGATTAGTTGAAAAGAAGAATCAAGGTGTTTTCTCTTTTAAAAAATACCTTTCTGAAACGGGTGTAAAACCTTTTAATGCTAATCCTATTCTTGAATCTGTTGGAAGTTCTCCAATACCGCAACAGGTAAAATTCACGTCTATTATAACTCGTCCTAATGTAAATATGGAACATTTAGTTCAAATGGATGAAGTTCTTGCTGATAAGGTTTCTGTTTATAATTTAGAACATTCAGATATTGTTCAACAAACAGAAATTCAATTAAAATATGAAGGTTATATTCATCGTGAAGAAGAGATGGCTTTAAAGATGCATCGTTTAGATGAATTGAAAATTCCAGATGATATGGATTATTCTCATTTGAAGAGTATTTCCTTAGAAGCAAGAGAAAAATTAAATGCTATTAGGCCTATTACTATTGGTCACGCTTCTCGCATTAGTGGTATATCTCCAAGTGATATATCTGTTTTATTAATTTATTTAGGAAGATAGTTTCACGTGGAACATTTAAATCATATTACACATTGTCCTGTATGTAACCATACAGAAACAGCACATCATCTAACCTTAAAAGATTGGATGATTACTAAAGAAGAGTTTACGATTGTTAAGTGTACAAATTGTGATTTTCATTTCACGAATCCAATTCCAAAAGAAGAGGTGATTGGAAATTACTATAAAAGTGATGAGTATATTTCACATTCTTCTTCTAAAAAAGGCTTGATTAATTCAGTATATAATATTGTTCGTAACTACACCTTGATTAAGAAGGTTGCCTTATTGCGCAAGTATACAAAAGGAAAAGAGTTATTAGAAATTGGTTCTGGAACGGGACATTTTTTGAATACTGCTAAACTAAATGGATATAATGTAGAAGGTTTCGAACCTGATAATGATGCGCGTTTGTTTGCTAAAAATAATTTTTCAATCTCTTTGCGCCCTTTGGAAGAATTAGCATCTGTTGAAACTGGATCTAAAGATTTAGTTGCTATGTGGCACGTGATGGAACACGTTTATCATCTACAAAGAGATGTACCAGAAATTGTTCGTTCGTTAAAATCAGGCGGTGTTTTTATTATTGCAGTACCTAATATGAATTCGTGGGATGCGCAACATTACAAAGAATATTGGGCGGCCTATGATGTGCCTCGTCACCTTTACCACTTTCAAGAAAATACAATTAAAAAATTAATTGAAACGTTTGGTTTAGTTCATAGTGATACCTTGCCTATGAAGTTTGATTCGTATTACGTTAGTATGCTTTCAGAGAAATACAAAGGGGGATCAATGTTTAAAGGAATTCTAAATGGATTTATTTCGAATGCTAAATCAATGAAAGGCGGGTATAGTTCCCAGATTTATGTGTTTGTGAAAAAATAGTGGCTTCGAGAACCTCAGCCACCTAAGGAGAATCTCAGTCACCATTTTTAAATTTCTTTTATCACATATGCTTAGGCTTTCGTTTTATTAGTTTATTAAGTTTTTTTGTCACGTATGCTGAGGCTCTCGAAGCAAACGTGGAACATTTTTTTATATCTGTTTGATTTTCTGTGGTTTAATTTATTCGTGTGACTAACACTGAATGGCACTAGATTTTATCAGTTTTAAATGATAGATTATGTTAAATAGGAATATGTTTCACCCTTGTCAACTTGGCTTGTCGAAAGTTTAAGGGGGAGGAAGAGGATTTTCCTGGTGAAACAAATTATCGTTTCTTAAAATCAATTAAAACACCTTATTTCTTCAATTCCTTACTTCGGCTCAACCCAGTCTCCGTGTTCTTTGATTAGGTCTATTAATGCATCTACCGCTTCGTTTTCAGAAACGTTTTTACGAACCACCTCTTTCTCTTTGTACAAGTGGATTTTTCCAGGACCTGTTCCGACGTAACCATAATCAGCATCAGCCATCTCACCAGGTCCATTCACGATGCAGCCCATTATACCAATTTTAATTCCTTTTAAGTGGGAAGTTTTACTTCTGATTTTAGCAGTCGTTTCTTGTAGGTCGAAAAGAGTACGTCCACACGATGGACACGAAATGTATTCCGTTTTGGAAATGCGTGTACGAGTGGCTTGTAAAATTCCAAATGAAAGTGAATTCAAAAACACACTTGATTGTGGTCCAGTAATCCAAATTCCATCTCCAAATCCGTCGATAAATTGATTTCCACTATCACTTGAACTGAATAATTGAAATTGTTCTTCATCAGTTATTTCATAGTGATATTTAAATACTACTGGATTAGTTAAATTGACTTTATCTAAAGCAACACGTACTTTTCGGAAGATTTGCGTTTTATTATCGAATTTTGTAGTTAAAACTAATATTGCTTTAGGATTTTTTGCAATGAATTCTGTAGGTAGATTTGTATCTTCAAGTTGTAAAAAATAGGCCGTTTGAGGAGTGTTTTCAAGCGCTTCGTTTAAGGTTAAAATTGGATAATGTTGTTTTTTATTCTGTCCATCTTCTAACCAAGTTTGGTATTCTTGAACTACAGATAACATTCCAGGTAATTCAAATGAAAGGGTATTTTTTCCAATGAAAACATAATCGGCTGCTAAATCTTGTAAGTTCCATTTGTCTAATTCTACCGAATAGTTATATCCAAATCCAAAGAAATTTGCAGGTTTGATTTCTGTTTTTGAACTTAAATCAGCAAAAACTATAGGTGTATGTTTTTCGCCTATATTTCCAATTTCGTGGGTTTTTCTACGATTATATTCGAAAGGATTGTAGGTTAATTCTTCGTTGGTATCGATTTCTAATAAGTTAGAAAAGTTCGATTTTGCTATTAACTTTTGTGCTACAGGAATTTCAAATTCTGGATCTTCGGTTAAAGACACACGTAAGGTATCTCCTAAACCATCTTCTAACAAAGCCCCAATTCCCACCGCAGACTTGATACGACCATCTTCACCATCACCTGCTTCAGTAACGCCCAAATGTAAAGGGTAATTCATTCCTTCTTCCTGCATTTCTTTTACGAGCAAACGATAGGCTTGAACCATTACCAACGTGTTACTTGCTTTCATAGAAATCACCAATTGGTGGTAATCGTTTTTCTTGCATATGCGTAAGAATTCCATCGCCGACTCTACCATCCCTTCTGGTGTGTCTCCAAAACGACTTAAAATGCGATCAGAAAGCGAACCGTGGTTGGTACCAATACGCATAGCGGTTCCATGTTCTTTACATATCTTAACTAATGGCGTAAATTTTTCTTCTATTCGTTTTAACTCCTCTTGGTAACTATTATCTGTAAATTCGATTTCTTCAAATTTCTTTTTATCGGCATAATTCCCTGGATTTACTCGCACTTTTTCAATCAATTTCGCCGCAATTTCCGCTGCATTTGGAGTAAAATGAATATCTGCTACCAACGGTTTGTGATAACCATCTTGATTTAAAATGCGTTTGATTTCACCTAAATTTTCCGCTTCTTTTTTGGATGGTGCTGTCAAACGAACTAATTCACAACCTGCATCAATCATACGTTTTGCTTGTGCAACAGAACCTTCTGTGTCCATTGTATCCGTAGTAGTCATCGATTGCGGTAAAATCGGATTTGAACCACCAATTTTTACAGAACCAATTCTTACTTCAGAAGTTACAAAACGCTGTTTTTTAAAGTAGTTATTACAATATTTCAAATTTGACATTTCCTTAAAGATTTTAAGCAAAATTAATTAATAAAAAGCAAGATATTAAATCTTAACATTTTGTTGGTGATAAAGTTTTTGTTAATGTTTATGATATTTATAAATTATTGTAAATCAATTTTTACTCAGTTTTTTAAAAAAATAAAGTAATCTAATGACTACCATAAAAATGGTATTTTAAATTAAGTTTATAATTCCTTATTAAATATTTAGTGTTTGTAGCATAAAAATGGTTTACATTTGTACTTTAATTTAATTTTATGAGCAGTCCCAATGTAACTTTTTCTAAAAATCATAACGCCGATTTTTATAAAACACTACAAAAACGAGTTAGGGAGTATTTTAAAGAAAACAATGTTACAAGATTTGGAAATTCTGGAATGGTATTCAAAACTATTTTTATGATTTCTTTGTATTTGGTTCCTTTTATTTTACTTAATACGGTAATTACTTCAACTATTTTATCTTACTTAATGTGGGTTTTAATGGGGTTAGGAATGGCTGGTATTGGATTGTCTATCATGCATGATGCAAATCATGGTGCATATTCTAAAAATGATGCTGTAAATAGATGGTTGGGTTACGTAATCAATGGTGTTGGTGGTTCTGATGTTAACTGGAGAATTCAACATAACGTATTGCACCATACTTATACAAATGTTGCAGGAATGGATAAAGATATCGATCCAGGACCTGTTATGCGTTTCAATCCTCATACTAAAAGGTTGAAGTTTCATCGTTTTCAGCATTTATATGCTTGGTTTTTCTACGGATTAATGACTTTGTCTTGGTGTACAGCAAAAGATTTTATTCAGGCGAAAGAATTTCAAAGAGATGATCTATTGAAAACCCAAAACACTACTTATGGTAAATTGTTGACAAACATTATCATTACTAAAGTTCTATATTTTCCAATCATTCTTGGATTACCTTTTATGTTTTCAGCACTTCCTTGGTACGGAACATTAATTGGATTTTTTGTTATGCATTTTATTGCAGGTGTGATTTTAGCCGCTATTTTTCAGCCTGCTCACGTGGTACCAACTTCAACCTATCCTGTACCTAATGATTCTGGTGTTGTAGAAGCAGATTGGGCTGTAAACCAATTGTATAACACTGCTAATTTCGCTCCTAAAGCGGCTTTATTTTCTTGGTATGTTGGTGGGTTAAATTATCAAGTAGAACATCATTTGTTTCCTACAATCAGTCACGTACATTACAAAAAATTATCTGAAATTGTTAGAAAAACAGCACATGAATATAATTTACCGTACTATTCATACAAGACATTTTTTGGTGCTGTTAAAGAACATACAAAAATGTTGAAAGAGTTGGGTACGAAAGATTTTGCTCCTGCGATACATCATTAGTCGACTTTAATAAAGATTATAACTTACCTCAATCAGATTTGATTGAGGTTTTTTTGTGTTATTTTTAATCAGATTTTGTTTTAAAATGACTCTTCGAATAGATAAATATACGTGGGCGGTACGTTTAACCAAAACACGTTCGCAGGCTTCGGAATTGATTTCCAAAGGGAAAATCAAAGTCAATGAAGTAGATGTAAAACCTTCGCGCGATGTGAAGCTTGGAGATATTATTCAGGTGCATAAAAACAGTGCTGTTTTTTCGTATAAAGTTCTGGAACTCCTTGAAAAACGAGTAGGTCCAAAATTGGTTTCGATTTACATTGAGGATATTACACCGATCGAAGAAGTAGAAAAATACAAAACGTACCAAGAAGCACAACGTGTTTATCGTGATATGGGAACAGGTCGTCCATCCAAAAAAGATAGAAGGTCTTTGGATGACTTTTTGGATTTTTAATGTTAATTCGTCAATTATCTTTTTCTTTGTAAAAAATCTCATTCTATGTCTAAAATATTGATTAAAAATATCAAAGGATTAGTTCAATATGGCGAAGATATGCCCATTGCTCGTATCGGTGCTGAAATGCAACACCTACCCATCTTGGAAAATGCATTTTTAGCGATTGAAGATGGCATCATTGTTGCCTATGGTCAAATGGATGAATGGGAAGGAATTACCGATTGGAGAGGAGTGGAAGTGATTGATGCTGAAGGAAAATATGTTCTTCCAGCATTTTGTGATTCGCATACGCATATCGTTTTTGCGAAAAGCAGAGAAGAGGAATTTGTTGACCGTATCAAAGGACTTTCCTATGAGGAGATTGCGTTGAAAGGGGGTGGAATTTTAAATTCTGCACGTAGATTAGCCGAAAAATCGGAAGATGAATTGTACGAAGAAGCCCTACAACGTGTTCAAAAAGTGATGGCTACGGGTACGGGTGCGATTGAAATCAAATCGGGATATGGATTGACAGTAGAAGCAGAAATCAAAATGCTTCGAGTGATCAAACGTTTGAAAGAGGCTTTGCCTATAACGGTAAAAGCTACGTTTTTGGGTGCTCACGCTTTTCCAAAAGAATATAAAGAAAACCACAGAGGGTATATTGATTTAATTATCAATGAAATGTTGCCTAAAATCGCCGAAGAACAGTTGGCTGATTATATCGATATTTTCTGTGAGCGTAATTATTTTTCAGTGGAAGAAATGGAAGAAATTTTGACAGCTGGTAAAAAGTATGGATTAACACCGAAAGTACACGTCAATCAATTTTCCATCATGGGGGGAATTGCAAAAGCGATTGAATTAGGTGCCTTGTCTGTGGATCATTTAGAGGAAATTTCCGATGAGGATATTGATGCGATCAAGCATTCTGAATGTATGCCGACTTTGTTACCAAGTTGTTCGCATTTTATCAGTATTCCTTTTGGAAACGCTCGAAAATTAATGGAAGCAGGTTTACCTGTTGCACTTGCAAGTGATTATAACCCAGGAACTACACCAACAGGTAATTTACAGGTAGTGATGTCATTAGCGTGTATCAAAATGAAAATGACCCCTGAAGAAGCGATTAATGCACTCACACTGAATGCTGCTTATGCAATGGGTATTCAAGAGACACACGGAAGTATTACTCTTGGTAAACGTGGAACAGTAATTATCACGAATGAAATTCCATCGTTAGCTTATATTCCGTATGCATTTGGTGAAAACCACGTGGAAAGAGTGATAGCGTAAGGCTTGTTTAATCTATGATTTAATAAAATTATTATATGTTTTTACATATAAAATCAATCTTTTAATCTAAATTATATTTAATTGCATATAATTCAACCCCTTTCATTCTTTCGTATATCTTTCAGCATTAACTGAACTGTTGTTTTGTTGTTCCACGTATTTGCATCAAGGGTGTAAATGATATCGATTGCGCAACCCGAGCGTGCAAGGTCGTATAATTCAGGCATTCTAAAACCAATAACAGGAAGCATCAACTCACGGTTGCCTTCTTTGAGTAGCAATTTCAAGTGTTCCCCTTTGAGCAAAGTAGCATCACAAACGATACAGTTTTTGGTCATAAAAAGCGGTTTCATATTTCCGGGTCCGAATGGTTCCATTTGTCCGATTAAACGCCCTAATTTTGGAAATTCTTTTGGGTTTTCGGTAGGTAGAAAAATGTCATCAAAACTAATTTCCGTATCTACGGTAATGATTTCATCTACAATAGGTTCGTCAAGTAATTGAGCAACTGCTGTATCGAAGCGGTGCATAAATGTTTCTAAATTTTCAGGCAAGAGGGTCATTCCTGCAGCGAATGTGTGTCCACCGAATTGTTCTAACACGTCTTCGCAACGGGTCAATGCCTCGTGAATATCGACCCCTTTGATACTTCGTGCTGAACCGGTTATTTTCCCATTGGATTCCGTTAATACAATCGTTGGTCGGTAATGCGTTTCAATCAATCTGGAAGCCACAATACCAATGACCCCTTTATGCCATTCTGGATGGAAGACAATGGTTGTTTTTTTACTTGTAAACGTAGCGTCCTCTTCAATTTGTTGCAAGGCTTCGAAGGTAATTTGAGCATCTAACTCTTTGCGTTCTTCGTTATCTGTATCAATGCTTTTGGCAATGGTATTTACTGCTTCGGCATCCGTTGAAATCATTAATTCCACCGATTTTATCCCCGATTGAATACGTCCTGCTGCATTGATGCGAGGGGCAATCACAAAAACCACGTCGGTGAGTAACAAAGGAAATTCTCGTTTTGCTAATTGTACCAAGGCCCGAATTCCCAAGCGTGGATTTTTGTTGAGCACCTCTAATCCGTAAGCACAAAAGATGCGGTTTTCATCGGTAACAGGAACAATATCAGCACCAATACTAATGGCTAATAAATCTAATTGTTGGTGTAATACCTCTGTTCCCCAATTGTTTGTTTCAAATAAGGCTTGTAATAATTTGAATCCAACCCCACAGCCTGAAAGTCCTTTGAAAGGGTAGGAGCAATCTTTTTGTAAGGGGTCGAGTACGATGGTTTCTGGAATTTCTTCGCCTGGTTGGTGGTGGTCGCAAATGATAAAATCAATCCCTAATTCTCGTGCGTAGTTCACTTTATCGATGGCCCGAATTCCACAATCAAGCGCAATAATCAAACTAACTCCCGTTTCTTTGGCATAGTCTATTCCTTGAAAACTAATTCCATATCCTTCCGCATATCTATCAGGAATGTAATAATCCAAGCGACCGTGATAATCAATCAACACATTCCACATTACAGCTACGGCGGTAGTTCCATCCACGTCGTAATCCCCAAAAAGCAATATTTTTTCGTTGGAGTTTATCGCCTGATTTAAACGTTCCACTGCTTTATCCATATTCTTCATTAAGAATGGATTGTGTGTATGTTCCCAAGAAGGTCGGAAAAAATCTTTCGCTTGGTCGAAGGTTTGAAATCCACGTTGGGCAAGGATTTTCGCAAAATGATGAGGTATGCTTAAAGCGTTTTGTATTGTTTCAATTTCATTGTTTGTAGGTTGAGGGAACAAATTCCAAGTTTTCGCCATAGGTATAGATTGATTTTTTATTTAAGTTAATCAAAAATGAAAGAATAGGAATGCTTTGAGAGAAAAAAAGATTTCGTACTTTTAATTTCCTGATCTAACTCCTATGCCAATCCAAAATTCCAAACTTGAACGTCATTTTTTGAAAGGTCCTTCTTCTCGGTGGAGTGAGTTGGTACATGTGTTGCAGATTACGGCAGAGTTTATTCGTGGATTTAGAAAATTACATTTTGTAGGACCATGCATTACCGTTTTTGGTTCGGCACGTTTCAAAGAAGGGCATCCATACTATGAACAAGCGCGTCAATTTGGTCGTGAAATTGTAAAGTCAGATTTTGTTGTGATGACAGGTGGAGGTCCCGGAATTATGGAGGCTGCAAATCGTGGAGCGAAAGATGAAAACGGTTTGTCTATCGGATGCAATATTGTTTTACCGATGGAGCAACGTCCTAATCCTTATTTGGATATCGTACTAAGTTTTAATCACTTTTTTGTTCGCAAAGTGTTATTAATCAAATACTCCTATGCATTTGTGGTACTTCCCGGCGGATTTGGAACTATGGATGAATTATTTGAAGTGATTACACTCATCAAAACAGACAAGATTAAAAAATTTCCCATTGTATTAGTCGGGAAAGACTATTGGCAACCGTTAATTGAACAATTACACTTAATGGCTTCCGAGCAAACAATTGATATTAACGATTTAGAGTTATTAAAGATTACTGATAATGTCCAGGAAGGAATGGAACATATTAATCAAATCATCCATGAACGTTTCGAACAAAATCGAGTATACCAACCGAAATGGTGGTTTTTTGAAAGGAGAAAATGAGTATCATTTTCTAAATAATTTTTTAACCTAACCCAGCAATTATGACCCAAAATGAACAAACATTAAAACAACGACACGAAAAATTTATCCAAACGATTTGTGCAAACGAAAAAGTATATGCTTTGGAAGGTGAAGATGGTTTTGCTACTTCTTATTCCAATGAGTTAGAAGACGAAGAAGGCAATCCGTTAGATGTTCTTTGTTTTTGGTCTGATAAAGCGGGTGCAAATGCGTGTATTCATTCTGAATGGACTGGTTATCAAATCACTGAAATATCTTTGGCTGAATTTCTTGAAAATTGGTGTATAGGTATGAGTAACGATGGTTTGCTTGTTGGAACGAATTTTGATCGCAATCTTTTCGGGTATGAAGTTGACCCACTTGAAATTCTTTTAGAGGTACTAAATGAACTTGAAGAAACAAACAAACAAATTCAACTTACTCATTTTGAAAGTTTAGAAGCATTTGAAATTCAAGTAAGAAACGCGATTGAGTTTGAAGAGGATTGATTTTTGTGTCACCTCCCCTGCTCCTACTCTATGAGGGAAGATGAAAGACATTTCAACTCCACAAAAAACGTAGTTCCCGTTCCTTGTTTTGTTTCGAACCAAATTTCGCCCCGGTGTTGTTCGATGATTTGTTTGGTCATTGCTAATCCAAGTCCGGTACCGGTGGTTTTGGTAGTGAAATAGGGAACAAAAATAGAGGCTTGTGCTTCGTCTGAAATACCTGTGCCGTTGTCTTCGATGGCAATCAACCAAGTATCTTCTTTGCTTTGTAAACGTATGTTCATTTCACCATTTTTGTCTTGTGGAATGGATTGAATAGAATTCGTAATCAAATTGTTAAATACACGTAACAGCAAATCTTTATCTCCTGAAATATAGGCTTCGGATTGTTCCTTTTCAAAGGTGATTTGTACTTTGTCTTGTTGTCTGAAAACGGTAATCACGTTTTCCAATAAGGAAACCAAATCCAAGGATTGTTCGTTTGCTTTGGGTAGTTTGGCGAAGTTAGAAAATTCTCCGGCTATTTTTGCCAAGGCATCAATTTGTTCGATAAGTGATAAGGTCACACGATTGAGTTGCTCTTTTGAAATCGGTTGTTCTGGGTCGTATATGCGTTGCAATTGTTGTAAACTCAATTTCATCGGCGTAAGTGGATTTTTAATTTCGTGTGCAACTTGTTTCGCCATTTCACGCCAAGCACTTTCTCGTTCGCTTTGAGCGAGTTTTTGCGTTGTTGTAGCTAATTCTTTCAATTTTGTATTGTAATCCTCTACAAGCGCTCCAATTTCGTCTTTTGCGCCATAATGAACCGGTTTGTTGTATTTCCCTAGTTGTAGATTAGAAAAACTTTGGCGTAAAGCACGTAAGGGTGAGGTAACCCACGTTGAAACGAACAAGGCAAACAAGACTGATAATGCAAGCAATAAAATAGAAACGTTCATAATTGCTTCCAAGAATTGCTTTATTTGAAACTCGAAACCTTGTTGTTGTCCAAAGTGCTGTAAGTTGATAAAGGCTAACAAATTTCCTTCGTTATTGTACAATGGAAGATATGCCGATAAGAATTGTAAGTTTCCGATGGTTTCTTCGTGAATATATTCTGACTTTCTAAACTGATTTAACTCAAAAAGTGCTTTAGGGTTTATTTGTTCGGAAAGCAATCCGATGTTAAAAATTTTGGGGCGTGAACTTGCTAATAAAAATCCTTGTTGGTCATACATATTGATATCTGTCAAGAAAACTGAAGCCAACTTTTGTAACACGTATTCTAATGCATCTCCATTTTGTTCAATAGTTAAATCCGTTTTCGACCCATATTTTTGTTTCATATCACGTTCCAAGGAACGGATTTTTTCCTTGATCATATCATTGGTGTATTCTTTGTATTGATTGGTCACGAATGAACCACTACCTAAACCAAAAACCAAGAGTGTGACAAACACTAATCCGATGAGTACAATTTGAATTCGGATAGCAAGTGAAAATTGTCTGAAATAAAAAAGTTCTTTCCTACGACGAATGGAAAGTGGAATAAGTAAGAATAAACCGAAGAAACTAAAAAGGTATGAACAGGAGGTAAACCAATGGAGCGTACTAGTCTTTGGTAAGGACAACACGATGAGGTCTAAATAATTTTTTCGAAGCAAGTAATGGTTGTAACCTCCGTTGTCAAAATAGCCATCACGAATGGGGGTATTATTGGTTAATCCGAAGTCGTTAGAAGGATATGAAAATTTACCGTTATGACTGACGAGTTTTCCGTCATAATATTTTGCAATGGAATATTTTTCGAGGGGTTCAATCACGTTTGCTTCACCCGAAACGAGCAGTCGAGGGAACCCAATTTTCTCTGGAATTTTTTTCGATTTCAACGCACAATATAATGTACCCATTATTTTTTCTTCGCTATTTTTTATATCCATTCGAATGATATAACTGTACTGCGAAGTGTAATCTTTTATGTAAAACATTCGTCCATCCATTTGAGATGGAAGACTATGTCTGTTAATGATGACCTCTAATTTTTCAAAATTATTTGATTGAATTTCGTTGTAATTTATCAATGAATTTTTGGAGTTATCATAGAGGTAAAATTCGATGTCATACCGTTCCCAAAAACCATTAAAAAAACGTCGCTCCATATTCTCTTTAAATTCGGAAATCCCCAAGCGATTTTTTTGTTCTAAAATATATTTCAAATAATTTTCTTCATCGATTTTTTTGGATAAGGATAAGAATTCAATTTCGGATGTAAGATCCTGGTCAGATGCCATTCGTTTGGCTAAAAGTTCTCGTTCAATATTTTCTTTTTTAGTATGAAAAACTTCAAGGTTCAAGGCTATGAAAAATGAAAATAAGAAAAGTAAAAATACGCCATATCCAAAGGCAATTTTTTCTCCTTGTCGGAACGTGAAATAAATAATTAAAAGTGAAATGAGAGACAATAATAAGAGGAGTAAAATTTGCTGGTTCCCGAAAGTCATATCGAGTAAAATGCATCCCAAGGTTGCGCCAAGCCAAAATAAAAACACGGTTGTTTTTTGAGTTCCTTGTTCGATTAAAAGTAGGAGGGTATTTCGCAAAAATTGAACGTAGGCAAAAAACAAAAGTCCCATCGAAACGAATGTCAAAAAGGAGTAGAAATTTAACTCAAAAAGGTTTTCAATTTTTAATGGAATGTTTGAATTTTGAATTAAACCTCGGTAAACTTCACCTAAAAAGAAGGAATATAAAATCGCAAAAATCAACAATAAAATCCCTTGCCATTTTGTAATAAATCTTACATTAAATCGCTTTATATAATTAATAATTGCGAAAATCAACCAAAAAACAGTGACACAATGTACAATGAATTCGGCGAAATTCGGCGCCCATTCAGAATTTGAAAACAGGGTAGGATCGAAGGCGGTGATGCCTTTTAGGAATACAAACCAATGCCATTTGATACTCGCATATCGAGCCAAAATAACGGTTGAAATCAAGCCCCAAAAAAGCGGTCGATTGAGACGTTTTTGAAATTTATAAAGAGTAAAAAACGCAACTGAAAAGAACAATAAAAATGAACAAAAAAGGAGATCGCTATCGAGGGAAGAAATCGTTTGGTTGGGTAACACGTACCACGCAAAAAGTAATTTTTTATCTTTCGAATAGATGGGGTATGCGTTATCTTTTTCCAAAATTATGTTTGCTCGAAAGGGCAAAATTAGTTCCGGATTATAGGTGTTTTTTAAGTGTAAATTTTCGTAAGGATAATCTTTTTTGATGAGAAAACTACCCACCATTTGCACGTTTTTTACCCGCAAAATTTTAGCAAAATACCATCCATTTTGAAGGTGAACAATCCCCTCACTGGGATAATGAAAATCTGAAAATCGAGAAACAGGGAGTTGATTTGTGTTCCAAAAAAGGAGCGAATCGTTTCGATAAATATGAAGAAAAAAACTGTTTTCTTCAAGGTCTTCTCGGTTCAAAATTGAGATATTTTTATCCGAAAAATGCTTCTTTTTGTAGGCTAAGAACCGGTCTAAATTGTCAATTTTTTTTCGAAATTTTTCTTGATAATTTTCAATTTCGGAAGAATAATCTGAACGAAAAACATGCTGATTATGGCTCAAAAAAAGGACGAATGAAATTGCTGTTGCAAACAACAATCCATATTTTTTAAGCGCATTTTGAACCTTCGACATTATATTATTAAACGTGATTTTCTCAAATTAGTTTCAAGTGAATAAGTTCAATTTTAGTTAATAAAAGTTGAAGAGGATTTATACTTTCATTCCTTGATAGAGTACAGAGATGGGTGACAAAATTTAACACTGAATTTAGACCTCAAATTTTGCTTTAAAAACACAAAAAAATCAGTCTAATTTCGAACTTATTTTTGAATAAAAATTAATCTAATTTGAATTTTAATGTATAAAATACCCGATTTTTTCGTTTGAAAAATTGTTATTCATGCCAATTTTAAGGCAAGATCTAATGTCAATTAACATTCCAATTTTTATAATAAAATCAATCGAATGCACTTGATTGTGAGATTATATCTAATTTTCACTAATTAATTTGGTGATTTATGCGCTTAAAACTATTTTTAGTTCTTTTATTGTCGTCTTTTTTATTACAGGCACAAAATTCATATCGTTTTAGAAACTATACCATTAGTGATGGATTATCACAAAGTAATGTCAGTACATTAGTTCAAGATAATACAGGTTCTATTTGGGTAGGAACACAAGATGGTTTGAATCGATTTGACGGACAAACATTTGAGATTTTTACACCTGACAATACAAAAGGAATTGAAAATGGAGATTTCATATGTTCGATTAAAGCCTCAAACGGGATTATTTGGTTTGGAACTTCTAATGGTTTAACAAGTTATAATCCAGAGACGGAAAATTTCAAAACTTATTTATATTCTTCTCAAAATGTATTACAAATTCGCGCAATCGAAGAAGATAAATTAGGGAACTTATGGATTGCAAGTCCGACAAGTGGAATCTATCATTTTGATATTCAAAAACAAAAACTTACTAAACAAAAACAGATTAAACTCCCAACAGAAAAAGTATTATCTGTTAAGTTATTGTCTAAAGAAGAATTATTGATTAGTACAGAAGATCGAGGTATTTTCATTTATCATATTCCTGTTAAAAATGTGTATCCAATTAAAGTCAAAACTAAAAAAGACAAATACATTCGAGCTTATGAATTTAAACCTTTCACTCAAAATGAATGGATTATTTGTTCGAATCAAGGGTTGTATTTATTTAATAAATTGACAAAAAAAGTACGATCTTATTTGAGAAAGTTAGATGATACATATGGTTGGTTGGAAGTGCACGATGCCTTAATTATTGATAAAAATAAATTCATAATTACCACTAAATCAAATGGTATTTTTACGATAGAACAACAAGGAAGAAAAACCTTCATTAGTCAATCAACTCAAGATATTTTTCAAAAACACGCATTGGTGTATAATGCAACAAACGTGTTGATGCGTGATAAAAGCGGGACTTTTTGGGTTGGTACAGAACGTGGTTTATCAAGTTTTGACCCTTTGAATCAGGGTTTTTTGGGTGTATGTCAAAGTGAAGATTTAACGAAAGGTTTACCTTCTTCGAGTGTATGGAGTTTTGCGGAGGATAAATCGGGTCGCTTTTTGTTCGTTGGTTCTGATAATTGTGTTTCTCGCTATGATGAACGTAGAGGACTTTTTAATCAGTATTTTAAAAAGATAAATACTGCAAAAAAATCAAATAATTTTAGCATCCTAAGTATTTATGCCTTTACTCCAGATTTTTTATACGTCGGAACCGGTGATGGGTTATATTCATTATCTATAAAATCAGAAAATGAATATTCCTTTAATAAAGTTGAATATAAGGGGATTACAAATCCATCCAATTTTGAAAGGGTTTATTCAATTACTCATTGGAAAAACAATACCTTTTTCTTGGCGACAAAAGCTGGGGTTTTACTTTTTGATAAAAACACGGGTAAATTTAAAGCATTTGAACACGATGATAAAAATCCAAAAAAAACAATTGGAGGTGGGGTAGCAAAAGTTATTTTTAAAGATAACACTGATAAGGTTTGGTTTACTACTGGAACGGGTGGTTTGTATCAATTGATAGAAAAAGGGGAAAAATTAGAAATTCATCCATACAAATACAACAGTAAAATAGCTCAACTCTCAAAGGAATATATTGCTACTATCTACCAACAAGATTCAAATACTTTTTGGTTAGGAACGATGGGTTCTGGTTTGATAAAATGGAATATGCAAACCAAATCAGGGGTAATTTATAACAAGAAAAATGGGTTGCCAAATAATACAATTTATGCGGTACTCGCAGATGAAAAAGATAATACTCTTTGGTTGAGTACGAACAAGGGAATGTCAATGTTGTCATTAAAAAATAATCAAATCCTAAATTTTACAGAGCAAGATGGTTTGATGTCAAATGAGTTTAATCAAGGAGCTTATTTTAAGTCGACAAATGGCAATTTTTACTTTGGTGGTATTAGTGGGTATAATTACTTTGATCCAAAGAGTTTAAATATTAATCATAAAAAAGTAGATGTTTCAATTACTAAAATAAAACTGGATGATGATTGGTTAAAGCCTTCTGAAAGTAAAGGCTTACTATCAAAATCAATTTTTTACACTAAACAAATTCGGTTGTCATATAAAAAACGGAGTATCACGTTAAAATTTATGGCAACAGAATTGAGTAATCCAAATTTAATTACTTATAAATACATCTTGGAAGGTTCCGAAGATGGAGAAGTTTTACTTGGAAACACAAACCAAATCCACTTAAATTCTATTCAACCAGGGGATTATGTGTTGAAAATTTATGCGCGATTAGGTAATGGTACTTGGAGTGAGAATCCAGCAAAATTAATTATTACGGTTGAAACTCCTTATTGGAAAACGGTTTGGTTTTGGATATCGATCGCCGTATTTATCGCTTTTTTAACGTGGTTTTATTTTAGAAAAAAAATTGAATATGAGAGAAAGCAACAAATACGATTAGAATTAAAAATCACAGAAAGAACCAAAGAAATTAGAGAACAAAATATCAAAATTGAAAAGCAAAAACAATTAATTGAAGAAAAGAAAAATATTCTTGAAGAACAAAAAGTGCTTATTGAAATTGAGAAAGAAAAAGCAGATAAACTATTAAAAAATATATTACCTGTATCTGTCTCTGAAGAAATCAAAGAAACAGGGAGAGCAACGGCGCGTGCATATAGCCGTGTATCAGTTTTATTTACTGATTTTGTTGGGTTTACTAAGATTTCTGAAACCATGAAACCTTCAGAATTGGTAAACGAACTAGACATTTATTTCCGAAAATTTGATGAGATTATTGTTCGAAATAATCTTGAAAAAATTAAAACAATTGGAGATGCTTATATGTGTGCAGGGGGTGTACCTGTACGAAATAAAACGAACCCTATAGATGCTTGTTTGGCTGCTCTTCAGATTCAAGAGGCAATGCAACAGATGCGAAATGAAGCGATTGCTAAAGGTCGAATCGTTTGGAATTTGCGTTTAGGGATTAATACAGGTGAGGTAACTGCTGGGGTGATTGGTTCTGAAAAATTAGCCTACGATATTTGGGGTTCTACGGTGAATCAAGCCCAACGTATGGAAATGTTGGGTGAACCAGGAAAAGTAACTATTTCAGGACAAACGTTTAAATACATTGAACCTTATTTTAACTGCACATTCAGAGGAAAAGCAAAAACAAAAAGTTCTGGTCTTGTAGATATGTACACCGTTGATGGTATCAAACCGGAATTATCGATCGATGGTAAAGGGATTTTTCCAAACGAACGTTTTCATCAAATTTTAAATCTACATCAGTATTCTACGATTAATTATTACAAGGCTGAAAAGCACATTATGAAGGTATTAGAAGAGAAGTTAACTCCAAAATTACATTATCATAGCATCACCCATACAAAGGACGTAGTCAAATCCGTAGAACGTTTGGCCTTATTGGAAGGAGTAACTGATGAAGGTTTGTTTTTATTGAAGTCGGCGGCGACTTATCACGATGCTGGTTTCATTGAAAGTTATGACAACAATGAGGCGATTGGTGCCAGATTAGCAGCAGAAATTTTACCTAATTATGGATATTCGCAAGAGCATATTCAAATCATCAAAGAATTGATTTATGTAACTGAAATTCCGCACCAACCGAAGAATCATTTAGAAGAAATTATGTGTGATGCCGATTTGGATTATTTAGGACGAGATGATTTCCACGAAATCGCAGATAAGTTACGTGTTGAATTGCGAGAATTTGGAAAAATTAATTCTGACCGTAAATGGGATGAAATTCAAGTTTCCTTCTTAACAAATCACAAGTATTTTACCAAAACAGCCATCGAAACTCGTGATGCTCGTAAACAAAAACATTTACAAGAAATCAAGGACCGTTTAGAACGAGATGAGTATAAGGATTAGCAGATTTAATTTTAGACTCAACTTGTCTAAGAGTCACAATCTTTAATCTTTTAATTTGCAATTTTCAAATCTGCAATCTTTCAATCTACAGCGGAATGTTTCCGTGTTTTTTTTGTGGTAGGTGTTCTGCTTTGTTTTCAAGCATTTTAAACGCCTGAATTAATTTAGAACGCGTTTCCTCTGGTAAGATTACTTCATCTACAAAACCTCGTTCTGCAGCTCTGTATGGATTAGCAAACATTTCCGCATATTCTGCTTCTTTTTCCAACCATTTTGCTTGCGGATCCTTCGCTGAAGCGATTTCTCTTTTGAAGATAATTTCTGCAGCACCTTTAGCGCCCATCACGGCAATTTCAGCAGTAGGCCAAGCAAAATTAACATCAGCTCCAATGTTTTTAGAGTTCATTACATCAAAGGCACCACCATAGGCTTTGCGAGTGATTACAGTCACGCGTGGAACAGTTGCTTCTGAAAATGCATATAACAATTTCGCCCCGTGAGAGATAATTCCTCTCCACTCTTGGTCAGTACCCGGTAAGAACCCAGGAACGTCTTCTAATACCAATAATGGAATATTAAACGAATCACAGAAACGTACAAAACGTGCTCCTTTGCGAGAAGAATCAATATCTAATACTCCCGCTAATGATTCCGGTTGATTTGCAATGATACCAATCGTTCTTCCTTCCAAACGTCCAAACCCCACAACGATGTTGGTTGCAAAATCTTTATGCACTTCACGGAATGATTGATCGTCGATGATGCATTCAATCACACTGCGAATATCGTAAGGGAAAGAAGCGTTTTCTGGTAGTATATTTTGTATTTGAGTTAATTTTGCTTTATCAAAATCAAAAGAGGTTGTTGGTGCATATTCCCCATAATTTTGAGGCATATAGGTCATAAAATCACGCACTTGTCTCAAACACGTAACGTCATTTGAACTTGTAAAGTGAGTTACCCCTGATTTTTCAGCGTGTGTTTTCGCTCCTCCCAAATCTTCCGAACTTACTTCTTCGTGCGTTACTGTTTTTACTACGTTCGGACCCGTTACGAACATATACGAAGTGTCCTCAACCATAAAAACAAAATCCGTGAGTGCAGGACTATAAACAGCACCACCTGCGCAAGGTCCCATAATCACACTTATTTGTGGAACTACACCAGAAGCACGGGTATTTCTATAAAAAATATCAGCATATCCTGCCAAAGAAACAACCCCTTCTTGGATACGAGCTCCTCCCGAGTCATTTAAACCGATCACAGGCGCACCGTTTTTCACGGCAAGATCCATTATTTTACAGATTTTTTCAGCGTGTGTTTCTGAAAGGGAACCTCCTAATACGGTAAAATCTTGTGAGAAGACATACACTAATCGTCCGTGAATTCGACCATAACCAGTAACTACACCATCTCCAGGAAATTTTTGTTCATCCAATCCGAAAGAGGTTGCACGATGCGTTACAAACATACCGATTTCTTGAAAGGTATCTTCATCTAATAACAATTCAATACGCTCTCTTGCAGTAAGTTTTCCTTGGCTATGTTGTTTGTCTATACGTGTTTGACCACCACCCAATTGTGAGTTTTCACGCAACGTTAGTAATTCTTGTCTTTTTATGTTGTTCATAATTGATTTATAGTCAAATTAATTTTTCGATTGATTTCTTGTGGTTGATAAGTGACTGTATTTGATTTATCGCAATTTGATTTAGTTGTATTAACCTAATTTCTTGACTTAAATCTTGTTGAATTAAAACAGAGTTTAAACTTTCTAAATTTGATAATACAACTAATTGTTCTAGGGTTGCATAGTCACGAATGTTACCTTTTAATTTCGGGTTATTTTCTTTCCATTCTTTTGCTGTGATTCCAAATAAAGCAATGTTTAGTACATCGGCTTCAGAAGCATATATGTAGGATGTTTGTTGTTTTGTTAAAATTTTCGGTATCAAATATTCTTTGATTGCATCTGTATGAATGTGATAATTTATCTTTGAAATAGCTCTTTGAAAATCCCATTCAATATTTAATCTATTACTTTCATCCTTTTTTAATCTTTGGTATTCTTTAATTAAATATAGTTTAAAACCACTGTTTACCCAAGAAGCAAATTCAAAGGCGATGTCTTTGTGAGCAAAAGTTCCACCAGATTTTCCTTGTTTAGATATTATTCCTACAGCATTTGTTGCTTCAATCCATTTACTTGGAGATAGTGTAAATGAGTTTGAACCGGCTTCAAATAATAAGGAGTCGAATTCGACCCCTTTAAAATTTTCATTATTCAAAGATTCCCAAATTCCTAAAAATTCAATTGTAGATCTTGATCGCAACCAATTTTTAACTACATCTTTAGGTTCGGCTGGATTTTTAATACGTGCTATATCAGTAAGAGAAATATAATCCTCTTTTAGAAATGATATTTGAGAAATTGTGTTTCCTTGAACTGTTAATGCAATTTTTTTCATTTAGAATGAATCATTAATTTCTTATAATTCACTTCCAATAAATACTCCAACGTTTCCAAATGGCGTTTTGCTTCAAATAAATTTTTACCCCAAGCGTATGTTCCGTGGTTGCGAATGATAAAACAATGGTTGGTAAATTCTGATTTTCGTTCTTCCATCCAGACAGCAAACTCTTTCATGTCTTGTGAGTTTGGTAAAATTGGAATGTGTATTTTATTTTCGTGTGTAGTTTGTCCTGCAAATCCTTTTTGAATTTCGTATCCTTCAAAAGGAATGGACCTTTCGAATAATTGAGAATTGATGACTGCATTGGAAGAATGACTGTGTAACACCACCGTTGTTTCAGGAAATAACTTGTACAAAACGCAGTGAATCAAGGTTTCTGCTGATGGTTTAATACCACGGTCTTCTAAAACAGGATGTCCGTCCATAGCCACTTGCATAAAGTCCTCCGGATGAAATTGCGATTTATCGATACCAGAACGTGAAACAAAAAGCGTGGGTGCTTCTGCGTTTTCACGGAAAGAGTAGTTGGTACTTGTAGCCGGTGACCATCCTTTGGCGTGATAGGCACGAATGGTTTGCGCCATGTGTTCTTTCAAGTCAAAAATATCCTGCATAGTCAAAGTGTTAATTCACTAATTTTTGTAATAGATTAGCATCTATTGTTTTGGTTTCATTTATTGTAATGTGTTTTGGAATGCCAAGAGCTGAGCCTTTGATTTTTCCTTTAAAAGCGATGGTAACTTCTTTTTTAAATACATTTTTTAAGATCGTAAACAAGGCACCATCGGCTAATTTCATTTTGAAATTTAAAGGATAGCTTCCCGTTGATTTGCGTTTAAAAACCACTTTTTCGAGTAATTCTATATTCCCAAGTTCTTTGTCATTAATGCTTGCTATAAGTTCTGATGCTTTTACAGTTACATTGTAAAAGTTGCTATTTTTCACATCAATAGAAGCGTTTAATACAATGGTTTTATTTTCAAAAGATGGACTGATGTCTTGAATATTCGAAATTTGTAGATCCTTAAATAAGGAACATGAAGAAAACATAAAAAGCAATCCAACTAAATAAACAATTCGATATGAATAGTTTGTAATCTTTAGTTTCGTTTTTTGCATTGTTTATTCACTTGATATTTATCTTTCAAATTTAGTGAAATATATTCTTTATTGTTGATTGATTTGCGGTTAAACCTGTTGTTAAATAATTCAATTTCAAAAAGTGTAAAGTAAATCACTCAAAATTTGTAAAGTAAAAAACTCCAAAAGTGTAAAGTAAATTACTCCAAATATGTAAAATTTATTATTTTTTTATTGATAATCAATATTTTATTCAATGTGTAAATTCTATTTCTGGATTAGTTTAATTTATAAGTGAAACTTTTGCCTTAAATCAAAATAGTTTAATGTATAAGTTACACTCGACCTGATGGAATTAATGTGATTTCTCTTCGCTGCGAATCTTAATCCACAGCGAAGATTTTCTAAAATGCATCCTAAGTTCTCGAAGTGTACCCTGAGGCACTCGAAGGCTACTTAGTCATCTCTCTAAAATTCTGAAAGAAATACGGTATCGTTTCGATGCCTTTGAAATAATTGAATACTCCGTAATGTTCATTCGGTGAGTGGATGGCATCACTGTCTAACCCGAAGCCCATCATGATCGTTTTTAATCCTAATACGCGTTCGAATAAGGCGATGATTGGAATACTACCACCACTGCGAACAGGAATAGCAGCTTTTCCGAAAGTAGTTTCGTATGCTTTGCTTGCTGCTTGGTAAGCAATTGAATCCGTTGGTGTTACTACAGGGTTCCCTCCGTGGTGTGGCGTTACAACTACCTTCGTACCAGTAGGGGCAATGCTTTCAAAGTGATTTTTAAATATTTCAGTGATTTCATCGGGCACTTGATGAGGTACCAAACGCATCGAAATTTTAGCATATGCTTTTGACGGGATAACCGTTTTTGCTCCTTCACCGATGTATCCTCCCCAAATTCCGTTCACGTCTAAAGTTGGCCTGATTGAACCGCGTTCCATTGTGGTGTATCCATTTTCTCCATATACGTCAGCGATTTTCAAGGCGTCGCAATAGGCTTCGTGACTGAAAGGTGCTTTTGCCATTTCATCTCTTTCTGCACGTGTTAATTCTTCTACTTTGTCGTAAAATCCAGGAATGGTAATGTGGTTGTTTTCATCATGAAGCGAAGCAATCATTTTAGTAAGTATGTTGATTGGATTGGCTACGCATCCACCGTATAAACCAGAGTGTAAATCTCTGTTTGGTCCTGTAATTTCTACTTCTACATAACTTAAACCACGTAAACCAGTTGTAATCGATGGGGTATCGTTGGATAACATTCCAGTATCAGAAACCAATATGATATCTGCTTTTAATAATTCTTTCTGTTTTTCGATGAAAGGCCCCAAGTTGATACTACCCACTTCTTCCTCTCCTTCAATCATAAATTTCACGTTACAAGCAAGTTCGCCTGAAGCCATCATTGCTTCAAATGCTTTCACGTGCATAAACATTTGTCCTTTATCGTCACACGCTCCACGTGCAAAAATCGCTCCCTCCGGATGGATAGGTGTTGTTTTGATAACTGGTTCAAATGCAGGACTATCCCATAATTCTAATGGATCTGCCGGTTGTACGTCGTAGTGACCGTAAACTAAAACCGTTGGTAAACTAGCATCGATGATTTTTTCACCGTATACAACTGGATAACCATCGGTAGGAAAAACAGTGACATTATCAGCACCAGCATTTTTTAAAAACGTAGCGGTTGCTTCTGCTGTTTTTAACACGCTATCAGCGTAAGAAGGGTCAGCCGAAATCGACGGAATACGTAATAAATCCATCAATTCGTTTAAGAATTTGTCTTTGTTGGCCTGAATGTATGCTTGTGTTTTTTCCATAATCTTAAAATTTCGGGTTAAAGATAATTGAACTTGTTGAAATTATAGGAGAATTCCCGTGAGGGAAACACTACTTTTTTATTAATTTTGCTCTTTTCAAATTACTATGTCTGATACAAGATACAACTTACGTGGTGTTTCTGCCGGTAAAGAGGATGTCCACAATGCCATCAAAAAAGTAGATAAAGGATTATTTCCAAAAGCGTTCTGTAAAATTGTTCCTGATACATTAACAGGTGATGATAACTATTGTGTTGTTATGCACGCAGATGGAGCGGGTACAAAATCGTCTTTGGCGTATATGTATTGGAAAGAAACAGGTGATTTGTCTGTGTGGAAAGGAATCGCTCAAGATGCGTTGATTATGAATATCGACGATTTATTATGTGTTGGTGCGACGGATAATATTTTGTTGTCTTCAACAATTGGTAGAAATAAAAATTTGGTGCCAGGAGAAGTAATCTCTGCAATCATCAATGGAACAGAAGAATTACTACACGAATTACGTGAGCAAGGAATTGGTATTCAGTCAACAGGGGGTGAAACAGCAGATGTGGGTGATTTAGTGCGTACTTTGATTGTTGATTCAACAGTAGTTTGTCGTATGAAACGTGAAGACGTGATTTCTAATCATACGATCCAACCGGGAGATGTGATAGTTGGTTTGGCTTCTTTCGGACAAGCAACCTACGAAAACGCATACAATGGTGGAATGGGGAGTAACGGACTTACTTCGGCTAGACACGATGTGTTCAACAAAGAATTAGCAGCAAAATATCCTGAAAGTTTTGATCCTTCTGTACCGGAAGACTTAATTTATTCAGGGAAATATAAATTAACAGATGCGGTTGAAAACAGTCCGATTAATGCAGGACAATTGGTTTTATCGCCAACAAGAACGTATGCTCCGATTATCAAAAAGATCTTGGATGCACACCGCAATCAAATTCACGGAATGGTTCACTGTAGTGGAGGAGCGCAAACGAAAGTATTACACTTCGTTGATAATGTGCACGTGATTAAAGATAATTTGTTTGATGTTCCGCCTTTATTCAAAACGATTCAGGAGGAGTCAAATACAGATTGGAAAGAAATGTACAAAGTATTCAATATGGGTCACCGTATGGAATTGTATGTTCCACAAGAATTAGCACAATCAATCATAGAAATTTCAGAATCGTTTAACGTACCTGCTCAAATCGTTGGTAGAGTAGAAGTGTGTGACGGAAAAAAATTGACTATCAAATCAGCCTTTGGCGAATTTATTTACGAATAATAAATGCAAGATTTACTTAAAAAATTAGAAGCGATTGAGTATCGTTTTCAGGAAGTTGGAACCTTGATTGTTGACCCGGATATCATTTCTGATATGGATCGCTATGTCAAATTAAACAAGGAATACCGTGAGTTGGATGAAGTAGTAAAAGCCTACAAAGAATACCGCAATGTGATTGATAATATTGCAAGTTCGAAGGAATTATTAGCCATAGAAGAAGACCCTGAAATGCGTGAGATGGCGAAGATGGAAATCGATGAGTTGGAGAAAAAACGCCCTGATTTAGAAGAACAATTGAAAATGTTATTGATTCCGAAAGATCCGGAAGACGATAAAAATGCCATTATGGAATTACGTGCCGGGACAGGGGGAGATGAAGCGTGTATTTTCGTGGAAGATTGTTTCCGTATGTACACGATGTTCTTTAAAGAGATGGGATGGAAATACGAAATTTTGAACTCGCAAGAGGGTGGAACCAAAGGAATCAAAGAGATTTCGTTGGAGATTGAAGGAGAAGGAATTTATGGAATGTTGAAATTCGAATCGGGTGTTCACCGTGTACAACGTGTGCCTGAAACGGAATCACAAGGACGTGTGCATACATCAGCGATTACGGTAGCAGTGTTACCTGAAGCAGAAGAAGTAGATTTTGAATTGGATATGAACGATGTGCGTAAGGATACTTTCCGTGCATCAGGAGCGGGAGGTCAGCACATTAACAAAACGGAATCGGCAATTCGTTTGACACACATTCCTTCAGGATTAGTGGTTGAATGTCAGGATGGTCGTTCACAACATAAAAACCTTGAAAAAGCGATTTCAGTATTGCGTTCTCGTTTGTACCAAATCGAATTAGATCGCGTACACGAAGAGCGTGCTGCAAAACGTAAGACCTTGGTTTCTACAGGTGACCGTTCAGCAAAAATTAGAACATACAATTATCCACAAGGACGTATTACGGACCACAGAATCAATAAGACTATTTATAACCTTTCTGCTTTTATGAATGGAGATGTAAAAGATATGATTGATTCGTTGAAGATGGCTGAAAATGCGGAGAGAATGCGTGGAGAAGAGGCTAATGCTTAATAAGATGAACAGATTTCTTGTATTCATAGGATTGTTTTTTGTTGTGGTATCTTGCGTAGATATTGTAGATGATATTTCTATAAAAAGTGACGGAACAGGTACTTTCAAATATTCTGTTAATTTGAGTGCAAGTAAAGTGAAAGTAAATTCTATTTTAGCATTGGATAGTTTGGATGGAAAAAAAGTGCCTTCAATTCCAGAAATCAAAGAAAAAATCAATCATTATAAAGAGATTATTAGTCAGAAAGAAGGCCTTTCAAATGTTAAGGTAGAAAGCGATTTTACGAATTTCATTTTTAAATTTCAGTGTGATTTTATGAGTGTTACACATTTACAAAAAGCCCTGAAAGAATTAGTAATAGAAGAGAGTAAAAACAAGGCTTTTAAAGATATAGAAACGAATTGGTTGGCTTGGGAGATGAATAAATTAGTTCGTTCAGTTCCTTCAATGACAACCGATTTCACTTCAAAATTGAAAAAAGAGGATGCAGAGGCATTAAAGAAAGGAAATTATATGTCCATTTCTCGCTTCGACAAAATAGTAGAGAAAACAGATAACCCTACCGCATTGATTTCAGCAAATAAACAAGCAGTGATGATTAAGTCTACTCCTTATACTTTGATTCAAAATCTGAAAGTGCTTGAAAATACCATTTACCTAACCGAAAACAAAAAACCTTAATGATAAACAACGGACATAGATATGTTTTGTTCCTTTTAGGAATTTTCGTATCACTCTTTGCGTCTGCTCAAACTTCGGATGATCTTGTACCGAAAGATGCTGTGACGGTTTTTAGTGTAAACAATACTTCATTGTTGAAGAAAATTTCAATGGATTCCATTATTCAATATGAATTTATGGAAGAAGTGCAATCTGAAATGTTTGATGGTTCAGCAGATAACAAAACCTTAAAAGATGCGGGTGTTGATTTCAATCAAAAATTGAATGTTTTTTATGGTAGAAATGGCAATTACGAGGTTTCAGGATTTACTTTCGGTATTAGCAGTTTGAAAGATTTATTGAGGGTATTCGATGATTTTGATAAAGTAAAAAGTCCGGTTGATGGTATTGAATATTATAATAGTTATTTCAATCATTTAATTTTAAAAGGCAATGCAGGATTAGTACTTCGAGTAGATCCATCTTATGAAAAAGTGAAACATGTAACGGATTCTATTTGGAGAGCAAGAGGAAACGGATATGTTATTGATGACAAAGCGAAATCGGAAGAAGAAGGGATGGATGAGGGAGATGAAGGAGAAGATATTGACAAAATACTGAAAGAGGGCCAATTAGATGAAGATGATTCGGAAACAAAATTAGACCCAAAAGCCGTTCAAACAAAAACATATTGGGAATTAAAAGATTCTGTAACAAGTGTCTTACAAGCAAGGTATTTGAATGCGATTTTGGTGGAAATGTTTGAAAAAAATATTCATTTAAAAAATCAAGATGTTCGTTTTAATGATATGTTAACGCATACTTGTGAAGGTACGTTCTATTTAGATAATTCACGTAACTTCCAATATGCCAAAGGTTTTTGGTATTTCCAAACGATGTTCCCGGAATTGTTTAAAGATATTAAAGCATTGTATAGTGGCAACGTTATTATTGGGGATATCTTCTTGAAAGAAAATGCGATATCTGTCAAATTTGAAGCCCATTACGGAAAAGATTTAGGTAAAATTTATCAAAAATTGAATAGTACGAAATTTGATAAAAGTGTCTTGAATTACATTCACGAAGATTGCGCAGGTTTTTTCACTTATAATATCAACTTGAAAGAAGGGTATAAGCAAGCATATGACATTATTATACCGATGTTGAGTAAAGAGCGCGACCCAAGAGTTACAACCAATGTGTTGAAAGCAGAGTTGTTAAATGAATTTTTAAATACCGATGCTATTTTCGAAACGTACCAAGGAAGTATGTTTGGAACATTCAACGGAATTAAAAAAGTGAAAACGAAAAAGATTGAATTCTCTTACGACGAAAACACCTTCGAGTACAAAGAAAAAGAAATCGAAGGGGAAGAAGAAATGCCAATGTTTACCGTTGGATTTTCAACGGGTCGTGCAGATATTCCTGAAAAGATTCTCTCATATATGTCTAAAATGACTTCTCGTTTCAAAAATATGGGTAAATATTGGAAGATTGATGATGCAGTATTTAATTCAATTCCTGTATATGTAATGGCTGGAAACAATGGGCTTTTAGTCATTACGAATGATGAAGATTTAGCAATCAACCATACAAACGGTTATGGAATAAAATCGCTATCAGGAAAGAAAGCAAAAAGTGCGAAGAAAAGTAAATTTATGTACGCCTATGTAAATATCGGGGAGGTACTTAATAAAATTCCAAAGCAAGTTTTTACAGCAAAACAAAATGAAATTTTAGATGCAATGCGCGGAAAAGAAGGGTTTGTTGAATTGACTACCGAAAAAACTACTGCTGATCATACCAATTTCGATATCAATTACTTCTTCCAAGGAAATTACAAAGATTCAGGCATCTATTTATTGGATTTAATTAATTCGGCTTACGTTTTGGCAAAGTAATACAATGGCACGTAAGGTATTTTTTATTCTCTTTTTAATCAGTTTATTGGTTGGATTTTTTTATTTCCGTCCTTTATGGACAAACAATGAACCACCACCAAGTTTAATGGATCGAATTCCAGTGGGTGACTTTTTGGGAAGGGTGTATTTATTGGATGTTGCTAGAGAATCAACACCGCTTACTTACCATAATAAAATACCTTTTCGCGATTTATTTTCTCCGGAATTTATGTTGGCACAGGCAAAAAGTTATGGATTAGATTTACAACGACCAACTTACTTTTTTGGTAATGAAACTGGTGAGTGGGGAGCATTGATTCACGTGATCGATAGTAGTAAAATCTATTCCGGAGTGGCGCGTTTACAAAAAAACATCGACTTACAAGACACCATTGTGGGTGAACAAAAAGTATTTTCTTTTAAGGGTAAACAGTCTTATTTGACTTACGGGAAAGATTGGCTTTTTGTGTATAAAGGACGAAATCTAACAAAATGGATGTATCACGTAATTTATTCCAAAAAAGGAGATGCAACGAAAGTTTGGAAAGCCTTTGATAAAGAAAAACAATTTAAAAATGAGAAATTGGTTGTTTACTCAAATTACCAAAAATTCATTAAAAAAGGATTTACCACTGCGATGTTTGCACACGATATGGATTCCACAAATTTACGCATAAAAACTTATATGCGTACAAATAAAGCACTGGCTGTTTCTCCCAAAAAAGAAGGTCCATCATTCGTGAACTCGACAGGTAAATTGTTGAATTTACATTTTAATGTACATAAACTTCGTAAAACTAAAAACGACCCCTATTACAAACTGATGCACGGAGTTAGTAAAAGAGTGAGTTTTCCTTTACAATCGTTTTTGAATACGTGGGAAGGAGATTTATCTTACTACCAAGGAGGATTTATTAATGTGAAAGAAAAAGTCATCGAAACAACATTAGATGAAAACTTTAATGTATCAGAAAAAGTTGTTTTAAAGGATAAAAAAGTACCTTCTTTTGCTTTGTTATTTTCTATAAATGAAAATATTCACGATTTGCTTTATCAACTTTTTGTGAAAGGAATTTTACGAAGAGAAGAGAATAAATTGCGTTTTTTATTTTCTCCTCCTATCAAAATGAATCTCACGCCTGAAACAGTTTATTTTTATTCTTCAGATAATGTTCCAATGACAACCACAACCACTTCGAATGGAGGTGTTTGGACATATAGAGGTGCTCGTTATGAATTTCATTTGGATTCGATGAACCAAAAAGAAACCTTTGGAACAATTAATTTACCTGCGAAAGGATTGTTTCAGATTTTGAGAACTTTTTGAATTTGAACATACTGTATAAGTTAATTTTTACGTTCTAAAAAACGTAATTTCGTAGAGTGATACCTTTCAGGCTTTTTTTATTCATTTGTTGTGTATTTACTTTTTCCCAATCGACTTTGGGTCAGTGGAATAACACACGTAAGAAAAAAGTTGTAGCAGGGAGTGAATTAATAGTTTTAGATACGTTTACCATTTATCCCTTATCTTTTCGTGCATCTGTTCGTGGTGTTCCCCTTTCTACTGATGAATATGATTTAAATATCAGCGATAAAACGTTTCAACTACGAAAACCAATCAAGGATACTTTATTTATTGAATATCAAGTATTACCCTATGATTTCGGTAAGAAATACCAGAAAAGAGATACTTCTATTATTTATCGCGTAAATAAAGGGGATAGAGAAAAATTTTTGATTACCGAGCCCAATTCTTATGAATCGATTTTTGGAAGTAGTGGATTGAAAAAGAGTGGTAGTATTTCGCGTGGAGTTTCTTTTGGTAATAATCAAAATGTATCGCTCAATTCTTCCTTGAATTTAGAATTATCGGGAGAATTGGCTCCGAATTTGAAAATTATGGCTTCGGTAACTGATAACAATATTCCCATACAACCTGAAGGAAATACAAGTAAGTTACAAGAGTTCGACCAAGTATTTATTCAGATTTACAACGATAAATTTAAGTTGATTGCAGGTGATTATTGGCTTTCCAAACCACAAGGTTATTTTTTGAATTACCGTAAAAGAGGTCAGGGACTAAACACTGAATTTGTAAATAAAACTAAAAAGGGCGAATGGAAAAATGGAATTTCTGCTGGTTTATCAAAAGGGAAATATGCAAGACAAGTAGTTCAAGGTGTCGAAGGAAATCAAGGGCCTTACCGTATGCGTGGTAATGAAAATGAACCGTTTATCATTATGTTATCAGGAACCGAAAAAGTATATATTGATGGTCGTTTATTACAACGTGGCCAAGAGAACGATTACGTAGTAAATTACAATACTTCTGAAATTACATTTACAAGTAAAAACATCATTACCAAGGATGTACGTATTGTGGTGGAGTTTCAATATACTGACCAAAGTTATGCGCGCTCTTTATTAACTACTTCAAATGTGTATTCTTCTTATAAACTTTCAGTTTGGTTTAATGCTTTTTCAGAGCAAGATGCTAAAAATCAGACCTTACAACAGTCACTTTCTACGGAACAAAAATTGAAAATGGCTTCCATAGGGGATAGTTTACAATTCGCCGGAACCTTAAGTGCAGACTCGGTTGGCTTTTTGGAAAATCAAAATATGTATTATAAGGTAGACACATTAGGATTTAATAATGTATTAGTTTATAGTGTAAATCCAAAGACAGCTGTGTATCAAGCTGTGTTTTCACAAGTTGGCGCAAACAACGGAAATTATGTGTTTGATCGTTTCAATGCTTTAGGTAAAATTTATAAATGGGTAATGCCAGAAAACGGTATTCCACAAGGAGATTATGAACCCATACGATTGCTTACTACACCCAAACAAAAACAAATGGTTACAGCAGGAGTTAATGTAAAAATTAGTCCTAAAGTGATGTTAGAAACAGAGTGGGGGTACTCTAAAAATGATATTAATACGTTTTCAACCATTGATAAAGCAAACGATGAAGGCTATAGTAATAAGTCAAAAATAAGTTATAAAACCCCATTTGGAAAGGATAGTATAAAACCGTGGACCTGGGTAACAAGTGCAGAAACCGAGTTTTTATCGACTCATTTTGCTCCAATAGAGTTATTCAGAACAATGGAGTTTGACCGTGATTGGAATACCCGTGGAAAAGGTTATACTGGTAGTCAATTGTCAATAGGTGCTTCTACGGGAATTGAGCATTTATCTCGAGGTAAAATAAATCTAGACGCGACTAATTATATTGTTGGAAGTGATTATAATGGACAAAAGTTAGCGTGGAATGGTCGTTGGAAACAAAATGGTTTTCAGGCTGATTGGACTTCTTCAATGTTGAATTCAAATCATCCACAACTTATAAATAAGTTCTTAAGACATAAGTTGACGATGAGTCAAAAAATAGGAAAAATCAAAATTGGATATGCTGATGACCAAGAAGATAACCGTTACCGTAATGATACCGTACTGACCAATCAAAGTTATGGTTTTTACGATTATCAATTTTTTATTGCGAATGCAGATAGTGCCGCGTTTAATTATAAAGTTTTTTACAGAGAGCGTCTCGATATGCGATCGGATACTACCACGTTTATCAATGTTGCCAAAGCAAGAAATACAGGGTTTGATATGAGTATTCTTTCATTGAAAAACCAACGTTTGAATATCATAGTGAATTACAGAGAACTGAAAATCAATCAGCCAAAATACATCAATCAAACACCAGAAAATACGTTGTTGGGAAGGGTAGATTACGATGTGAATTTATGTAAAGGAATGGTTTCGTGGAATACATTCTATGAAATTGGTAGTGGGTTAGAACTCAAAAGAGAGTTTTTGTATGTGAAGGTAAACGATGGACAAGGGGTGTACACTTGGATAGATTATAACCAGGACGGAATCAAAGATTTAAATGAATTTGAAGTGGCACAGTTCGTAGATCAGGCGAGTTACATTAGGGTGTTTACGCCGAGCAATCAATACGTGAATTCCTATTCAAACGAACTTAACCAAGGGATTTTCATTAAACCCGAAAAACTTTGGTCGAATAAAAAAGGTATTCGAAAGTCGTTGGCTTTATTTTCAGACCAAATGCGTATGCGAATCAATCGAAAAACCAGTTCATTTGATAAGTTAAACGGTTTTAATCCTTTTGTAATAAATATTAGTGATACTGCTTTAATCAGCACCAATTACAATTTCAGAAACACCTTATTTTTTAATCGAAATAGTGCTATTTTCGGAGCAGATTTAACCTATCAAGATATTCGTTCAAAATCTTTATTAGCAACTGGTTTTGATGCCAGAAATCAACATTCAACCGAGTTAAATTTGCGTTGGAATCCTAATAAAGTAATACTGTTAGAAGCACTTTTATCACAAGGTTCCAAACAGGTAAAAGCAGATTATACTATTGGTAGAAATTATGATTTGACTTTTAAATCGTACAAACCTTCTATCAGTTATCAGCCATCGACAGCGGTGCGCTATACTGTTGATAGTCGTTATGTTCAAAAAAATGCGCTAACAGGGGAAACAACAAATATCAAAGAACTTACATTTCGCTTGAAATACAATCAAACAGAAAAAGGGAGTTTACAAGGAAGTTTTTCCTTACTACAAATACAATTTAATGGAGTTAGTACTTCAGCCTTGGGTTTTGAAATGTTGGAAGCCTTAAAGCCCGGAAGAAATAACACTTGGACCTTGGGTTATCAACGTTCAGTTTCCAAAAAAATCCAAATTTCGATTCAGTATTCCGGACGTAATTCAGAGAGTAGTCGCACTATACACGCCGGCGGAATGGAAGTCAGAGCGTTTTTTTAAAAAAATACGTTTCCCTCCTTGAGGAGTCCCGATAGCTATCGGGAAAGGTAGGTGATACTTTTTTATATATGATGGAGTAGTCTCATTTCGGTTACTAAATAAAAAAAGGCCATCCAACAGGACAGCCTTTATATCTATAAATCAAGTTAATGATTATCCGATTAAGTTTTGGTATTCGTCAGCAGAAAGTAGACCATCCACTTCAGAAGCGTCTGACATTTCAATTTTGATCATCCATCCGTCACCGTAAGGGTTTGAGTTTACTGATTCAGGATTAGCCTCCAATGCAGTATTGAATTCAACGATTTTTCCAGAAACAGGTAAATACAAATCAGATACTGTTTTAACTGCTTCAACAGAACCGAAGATTTCTTCTTTACCAAGTTCTTCACCTTCTGTTTCCACTTCAACATAAACGATGTCACCCAATTCGCTTTGCGCGAAATCAGTAATACCAACGATAGCAATGTTACCTTCTACACGAACCCATTCGTGGTCTTTTGTGTATTTCAATTCTGCAGGAATGTTCATTTTTCAAAAATTTAATTTCAAAGCAAATGTATTTATTTTTTTTGAATCATTGAATGATTAAAAGATGATTAGACGAATTCTAAATTATATTAAATTCTTATTCAGTCTAGTGTCTCGTATCAAATGGTCTTATGTCTCATGTCTTGTATCAAATGGTCTTATGTCTAAAGTCTTTTTCTTTATTCTAAAAATCTTTTGTCTTACCCCCTCAAAATACCACTTTTTAGGTATAGGGAATTTCAATTGTTACAAGTAAGTTTGTTAGTATAATGTAAAGTGATTGTAATGCCAACATTAGCAACTGTAAAAAAGGGTCAACGATTCAACGTAAAACAGGTTTCAACCTCTGTAATCACTTCAAAATTAGTTGAAATGGGTTTATACGTTGGTCAAGAAGTGGAAGTTCTTTTCAAAGCACCTTTCGGAGATCCGATTGCAGTTAATGTAGGTGGATATGTTCTTTCGCTTCGTTTAAATGAGGCAGAACTTATTGAAGTAGCATAATCATTTCATAATCTATTGTATTTTTGTTAGCAAAGACCAGGGATGAAGTATAACAAAATTGCATTAGTAGGAAATCCAAATACAGGAAAAACTTCTCTTTTTAATGCGTTAACTGGTCTAAATCAACACGTAGGAAATTTTCCGGGTGTTACCGTAGATAAAAAATCGGGAAATCTTAAAATAGATACTCATACACTTGAACTCATTGATTTGCCAGGTACATATAGTGTGTATCCTCGTTCTATGGATGAAAAAGTGGTCTATGATATTTTTTCATCGAATACCCATCCTGATTATCCCGATGCTGTATGTGTGGTGGTTGATGCGTCCAATTTAGAACGTAATTTACTTTTATTTACACAGATATATGAGTTAGGTTTGCCTACAATGTTGGTACTTAATATGTCTGATGTCGCTTTTAGAAAAGGGAAAAAATTAAAATTGGAGTTATTTCAACAAGCATATCCTGAAGCAGCGATTGTACAAACAAATGCGCGTTTGGGAATGGGATTGGATCGTTTTAGAAAAGCCTTATCCTTAGGTTTACCCGAGAGAATAAAAACCAACATTACGCTGATTGATGTTGAAGCATTAGAAGATCAAACCCAAGATACAGAAAAGCGGTTTCAAGAGATACAAGCACTTTTAAGTGATGTTCAAACAATTGAAAATAAATCAATCAACCAAAAGAAAGTAAATAGATTAGATGCTTTATTTGTGCATCCAATTTGGGGGTATGGTCTGTTTTTATTGATGTTGATGGCATTGTTCCAACTGATTTTTTCCTTGGCATCCTATCCGATGGATTTGATCGATTTGGCATTTGGAAATTTAAGTGCTTGGGTTCAATCAACGTTGTCACAAGGTGTTTTGACAGATCTAATTGCAAATGGAATTATTCCAGGCATAGGTGGCGTAGTCATCTTTGTTCCTCAAATTGTGCTTTTATTTTTGTTTTTAGGCATTTTAGAAGAAACAGGGTATATGTCTCGGGTTGTATTTATTATGGACAGATTAATGCGCCCTTTTGGTTTAAATGGTAAGAGTGTGGTTCCTTTACTGTCAAGTGCCGCTTGTGCTATACCAGGGGTAATGGCGAGTAGAACGATTTCGAATTGGAAAGAGCGATTAATCACAATATTAGTAGCTCCTTTGATGAGTTGTAGTGCTCGAATTCCTGTATTTACTTTGTTGATTTCCTTGGTAATTCCTAAAAAAATCATCTTCGGTTTTATTAATTTACAAGGCTTAACGTTTTTTGGTTTGTATGCTTTAGGTATAGTTAGTGCTTTACTCATTTCGATAGTTTTGAAATGGACCATCAAATCAAAGGAAACCAGTATGTTGATGCTTGAACTACCAGATTTGCGTTTGCCTCGATGGAAAAATGTGATTATTACGGTATTTGATAAGGCAAAAATTTTCTTGTTAGATGCTGGAAAAGTGATTATTGCAATTTCGATTATATTGTGGGCTTTAGGAACTTATGGACCTTCAGAAAAAACGAATAATGCTATAAAATCAATTTCACTTCCTAAAATTAAAACGGAACAAGCGCTTGCTGAATATGATAAACAAGTGGCTGCTGTAAAATTTGAAAATTCTTACATTGGGATTCTTGGAAAATCCATTGAACCGGTTATTAGACCATTAGGTTATGATTGGAAAATTGGAATTTCATTAATTACTTCTTTTGCGGCTCGTGAAGTATTTGTTGGATCGATGGCAACTATTTACAGCGTAGAAGCCGATGATGAGGAAACGAAGAGTTTACTTTCTAAAATGAAAGAGGCCAAAAACGATCAAGGAGCACCGATATATACCCTCGCAAGTGGATTATCGCTGATGGTTTTTTATGTCTACGCGATGCAATGTATGGCAACTTTTGCTGTGGTAAAGCGTGAAACTAAAAGTTGGAAATGGCCTATCATACAGTTAATATACATGGGAATATTAGCCTATGTTGCATCTTGGATCGTTTATCAAATTTTTAAGTAATGCAACCAGTTATTGTAACCCTTGTCGTTTGTTTCGCCATTGTTTTTTTGGCGTATCGAATTAAAAAGCAGTTTTCTCAAAAACACGATGATTGTTCGGGTTGCGCTATGAATAAATCCACTCAAAATAAATTGAAATGATACCTGCACTCAAAAAAGGAGATACCATTGCTATCGTTGCACCTGCCAAAGCAATTGAAAAAGAATTCATTGATTTCGCTGCAGATTTTTTTGAGCAACAAGGATATGAGGTTGTAGTAGGTAAAAATTGTTTAAACCAACATCACTATTTTGCTGGAACAGATGAAGAGCGTTTGTCTGATTTTCAAGAGGTTTTGGATAATCCTGAGATTAAAGCCATTATCTGCGCACGTGGTGGTTATGGCTGTGTACGCATAGTGGACGAAATTCAATGGGCAAGTTTGTTAAATCACCCAAAATGGATTGTAGGTTTTTCGGATGTGACTGTTTTTCATCAACGCATTAATATACTCGGTTTACCAAGTATTCACGGAACAATGCCCTTGAATTTCAAAGAAAATACTAACGAAGCATTAACAACATTACTCCAACATTTAGAAGGAAATCACCAACCCATTTCTATCCCTTCACACCCAATGAATATCGAAGGAATAGCAGAGGGGATCTTGATAGGAGGGAATTTATCTATTTTATTCAGTTTACTAGGTACAGACGATGAGGTTAATTTCCAAGATACGATTTTGTTTATCGAGGATTTAGCAGAACAACTTTATCATCTAGACAGAATGTTGTTTGCTTTCAAAAAAGCAGGAGTATTGAGTCAAATTAAAGGATTAATTGTTGGTGGGATGACCGATATGAAAGATACAGCCATTCCTTTTGGAAAATCGTTGGAAGAAATCATCATCGAACATATTAAACCATACAACATTCCGCTTGTTTTTGGTTTCCCTGCAGGACACATCAACGATAATAGAGCACTTGTTTTTGGTAAAAAGATTAAGTTAGAGGTTTCGGAGGAAGTTATTTTTCAATATGTTTGACTGTAATTAAATTAAGTATGCTTTCAATCGAAAATGAATTCTTAAAAATTTCAGTACAAAAAACAGGGGCTGAATTGTGTAGTGTGTTGGATAAGTCTACTAATCAGGAATATATGTGGAGTGGAGATGCTGCTGTTTGGGGGAGTTTTGCGCCAGTGTTGTTTCCGATTATTGGATGTTTGAAAGACAATGAGTTTTTGGTGGATGGACAATCGTATAGTGTACCGAAACATGGATTTATTCGTAATAATATAGACCTTGAAGCAGCGATTTTAAATAAAAACACCATCGAATTTCGTTATAAATACGATGAGAATACATTAAAAAATTATCCGTATCTATTTGAATTTGTCTTACAATATGTATTGGAAGGAAGAACGATTCATGTAGAACATACGATTATAAATCATCACGAGGATAAACCAATGTATTTTTCATTAGGTGGTCATCCAGGATTTAAGTGTCCTTTTTTTGAAGGAGAAAAGTATGAAGATTATTTCATTGAATTCGAACAAATTGAAAACGATTCTACATGGAAAGTGACTGCTGACGGGTTGATTGATGTTTCTGCTGTTTCATGTTTGGAAAATACAAATCGTTTGCAGCTTCATCCCCTGATTTTCCAAAATGATGCTTTAATTTTTAAAAATTTAAAGTCAAGAAAAGCAACTTTAAAAACACATGCGCATACTCTTGGCGTTGAGCTTTCATTTGCTGATTTCAATTATTTGGGAATTTGGGCAAAACCGAATGCTCCATTCGTTTGTATTGAACCTTGGTTGGGTATTTCAGATAGTGTAAATACAACAAAAGATTTTACACAAAAAGAAGGAATCCAACGTATGGAAGCAGGGAAACAAGCGAATTTTATATATAGTATTCGTTTGTTGGTTTAACCTAAGAAATCCCCTCGTTGGCTATCTAATTTCAGTAGGATGTAAATCATCACACTGAATGACATCATTGAAGAACCTCCATAACTGAAAAACGGCAAAGGAATACCGATTACAGGGGCAAATCCAATGTTCATGCCAATGTTTACAGCGTAGTGATAAAATAAAATCATCGCAACACAATAGGCATATACCCGATTAAAGGTTGCTTTTTGTCGCTCTGCTATCTGTATGATTCGAAAGAGCATAAACATAAATAATAAGGTAAGAGTCAAACTACCTACAAATCCCCATTCTTCCGCCCAAGGACAAAAGATAAAATCTGTTTCCGATTCCGGTACATGGTTTGATTCTACACTTGCTACACTAGCATTGCTATATCCTTTTCCGAAAAACCCTCCTGAACCTACGGCTGCCATAGCACGGTTTCGGTTATAATCTTCTCCATCCGGATCTTCACGTAATCCCAAAAACAACTCAATGCGGTCTTTTTGGTGTTTGCGTAATCCTTGGAAACCAAAATTTACCACAGAAGAAATGAGTGAGCTTAATACGAATCCAAGAATTACAATCATTGTAATGCGTCTTCTATCTCTTTTTGCTACGAAAAAACGTAAAATAAAATATGAGATAATAGTCATAACAAACAAAGTACCTATTACACCAAAAAATCCTGGAATAATTACACCAGGTAGAAACGAAAAAGTAATCGTATTGTTGCTCATCAATAAAGTGATAATTGATAAGAAAATCACCACAAATAAAATGGGTATAAAATGCGAACCCACCCAAGTTTTCTTAAATCTAACCCCTGGTATAAGGTTTACTAAATGTAGTACTATAGGGTCATAAGTAATACCTTCTCGATACATAACAAACAAAAATGATGTAAATACAACAAATGTTCCTGCATCGGGTTGCAATAAGATTAAAACAACGGGAATAAAAAGAATGATGTTCGCAACAATTACAGTATTTACTGTTTGCTGTTTTAAATTTATACTACTGATGTAACTTGCCAAAGCAATAGCAGTACCTATTTTAGCAAATTCTGCAGGCTGAATTCCCATTGAACCGATACCTAGCCATGCTCTTGCTCCATTTACAGGAGGCATAAAAAGCACAATTACAAGAAGTACTAAACAAAATAAGTATATAGGTATCGCGAACTTCCGATAAATACTAGCATCAATTAGAAAGACTAAAAGCCCCAAAAATGTTGAAAATCCAACCCACATGATTTGTTTTCCGTATTTCTGTGAAAAATCAAATAAGAAAGGTGCTTTTGGATTATATGCTGCAGAATATACATTGGCAATACCAATTAAGACCATTATCGCAAAAACGATAAATAAAGTCCAATCTATGTTTCCAAAAAGTGATTCTTCTCTTTTCATAATTTTTTTAGACAAAAGACCAATAGACAAAAGACAAAAGACTGAGAATTACTCTTTCTTCTTGTAATATTTTGTCTTAATCCAGGTTTGCTTTAAGCATTTTTTCTTCTTTTTCTTTATCTGTTATTTTTTTCAATAGATATTTTTCCATCATTAAGTTCGATACAGGTGCTGCCCACGTTCCACCAAAACCTGCATTTTCTATGAAAACTGCAATCGCAATTTTAGGTTTGTACATTGGAGCAAAAGCGATGAATACAGAGTGATCTTCACCATGGGGATTTTGTACAGTACCTGTTTTTCCACAAACTACGATGTCTTTAATTCTTGCGCCAGATCCAGTACCTCCTTTTTCATTTACAACACGACGCATTCCTTCCACTACTGATTCATAATGTCTGTGGTTTACCATCGTATATTTTTTCTTTCTATAGATCGCTAGAGGTCCTTTTTTACCAATTGATTTTACGAAATGAGGTGTGTAATACCAACCTCTGTTGGCTAATATACAAGCTAGATTAGCTAATTGTAGCGGTGTAGCTTTTACCTCACCTTGTCCAATGGAGTTAGAACGAATAGTACTAAATGCCCAATTATGATGTCCATACCATTTATCATAGTATTTTACATCCGGAATCAGACCTGAACGAATTCCAATAATATCTGTTTCTAATTTTTCACCAAAACCAAAACTATGCATGTATTTTACCCATTTACGTAAACCTATTTCAGCATCTTCTGTTTGTTTTTTTCGTTTACCTTGTTGAATTACTCTTCGTACAATGTGATAGAAATAGGGATTACAAGAATATTGAACCGCTTCTGCTAAACTTCCTGCATTCGGGTGGTTGTGACAACCTACCATGCTTTTTTTACAAGGAAATCCTGTTCCAGGAGTAATAACTCCTTCCTGTAAAGCTACTAACCCTTGTATTAATTTGAAAGTTGAACCAGGAGGATATTCTGCAGATAAAGGCCTTGGATATAAGGGCATTTTTGGATCTTGTAGTAATTGCGGATAGTTTTTAGCAATGCTTTTTTTACCAACAAACAAATTTGGGTCGAAGGAGGGGGCAGAAACCATGGCTAAAATCTCACCTGTTTTAGGTTCAATTGCTACAATACAACCTCGTTTGTTTTTCATTAATTTTTCACCATACGCTTGAAGTGTGATATCAACACCAAGTTTTAATGGCGGACCTTGCCTTGCCATGGTATCGTATTTTCCTTCTGCATATGCTTCTATAGCATTATTCAATGCAGATGTTACAATGTAGTGAATTCCTTTTATTCCTCTTAGTTCCTCTTCATAAAAACGCTCTAAGCCTGCTCGTCCGATGTTGTCACCAGGGCTATAGAAATGATCTTTTTTTATTTCATCCCCATTTACTTCTGAAAGATAACCAAGGATATTTGCTCCGTTAGCAAATGGGTAACTTCGCATGCTGGTAATTTCTTCGTAAAATCCTGGGAAATTTTTTAAATAGGGTGCCATATTGAGCATCTCATCCAATTCAATTTCCTTGACGAAAGGATAAGCTCTGATTTTTTGGTAATTACTTGTGGTTTTTCCAGTTGCTGGATTTTTATATTTACCCTCGCCTAATTTAATTTCCCAAAAACGACTTTTTACTTTTTCAGGTGTCCAACCGATAAGTTTTGCAAAGGCTATGGTGTCAAAATTTTTAATCTTTGCCTCAACCATCATTAGGTTAAAGTACGTTTTATTAGCAACGATTTTTCTACCTGAACGATCAAAAAAAACCCCTCTTGGTGGAGTAATTTGTTTTCTTTTTTCAGCTATTTGCTGTGCACGCAAAGTCCAACTCTCATCAATTACCTGCATGTAAAATAATCGAACTGTGTATATGGCACCAACGAGTAGGAAGAATACGATAATTACATATCTACGCGCATCGTTATTCATCGTGTAGTTGGTTTTTTAAAGAAAAGTAGTTGAATTAAGATAGACATTCCCAAAGAAAGCGGTACACTTAATATGATTTTAAGGATCATGAACCAAAACTCACTCCATTTAAATTGTTCCATCAGAAAGAACCAGAAGTTATGAGCTGCTAAGAATATCCCAAATACACTCGCATACCAAACGTATCCCATGGTGTAAATGGATAAATCAGTAGCTGGTGGATAACCATCACGTGGCTCAAATAATTTCATTAAATAGGGCCTTCCATAGGCAATTAGTACGGCAGCTGATGCATGTAAACCATAGGTGTTTGATAATGAATCTATACTTAGTCCTAAAACAAAAGAAATAGACATTAATAAAAAAATATTCAATGTATTTGGTAGAAAAAAGATAAACATAGGATATATCATAAACTGAATCCCAAGTCCAATTTCAAGATGATTAAATACATATACTTGAGCTAACAAGAATAATATAAATCGTATACTATGTTTTCCTATTTCAATCATTTATTCTATCTCTTCATCAGAAGGAATTTTCTTTTCGAGTTCTTTCTGTTCTTTAAGCAACAGATTTTTAATTACATATACATTTTGTATTTTTCTGTAATCTTCTGAATAATATATTTCTACATCCCAAAGTGGTTTACCTTCAACTGTTTTTAAACTTTTAATTTTACCCACAGGTAAACCTCTTGGGAAAATTCCAGATCCACCACGAGTAACGATTTTAGACCATTTTTTTAAAGTTAAGTCATTAGAAATACTTGAAATCGAACCTATTTTCGGGTTTTTCCCATTCCATTTTAAAAGTCCAAATACCCCATTTTTTTCAACCATTACATCAATATTGATATCTTCGGTTAATACTGATTTTACCACAGCATAATGGTCACTTACATTGTGAATTATCCCCACAATTCCTTTGTTTGAAAAAACACCCATTCCTCTGTAAATTCCACTTGATTTTCCGCTACTTAAAGTAAAATAATTGTTTCTTTTATTTACAGTAGAATTAATCACTACTGCTGGAATATATTCGTATTGTTGACGCTGTAAAGTATCATCAATTTTAAAAATGGCTCCTTGTACTTTGATAAAACTTTCTGGTAATCTATGTCTTAGTTGAATATTTTCATACTGTAGTTTTCGATTATTGTAGGGTAGTTGAAAATGTTTCGTTACATCGTTGCGATACGTTAGTAGTTGTCCTGAAACAGCCGATGCGGTAGTCAAATATTGAGATCGTGGAAAACTCAAATAGGTAAAATACGTTGATAAAGCAATCCCTTGTAAGAGAGCAAAGTATAAAAAAATTCGAAAACGTTTAAAAAATGCAATTAGGTTGCGCATACCAACAAAAAGCGTAAAGTCCCTCTAGGGGACTTTTTTATTAATCTTTAATTAAGAACTGGAACTTGTCTATGTTTTTCAAAGCAATACTTGTACCTCTTGCTACCGCTCTTAGTGGGTCTTCTGCAATGTGTACAGGTAATTTTGTTTTTTGAGAGATACGTTTGTCTAGTCCTCTCAACATAGAACCACCCCCAGCAAGGTAAATTCCTGTTTTATAAATATCTGCAGATAATTCTGGTGGTGTCATCTCTAACGCACTCAAAATCGCCTCTTCAATTTTAGAAATCGTTTTATCCAACGCGTGAGCTACCTCTGTGTACGATACGATGATTTCTTTTGGAATACCCGTCATTAAATCACGACCACGAACAGCGAAGTCTGCAGGTGGATTTTCCAATTCAGGAATAGCTGCACCTACTTCGATTTTCAATAATTCCGCAGTACGTTCACCAATTAAGATGTTGTGCTGACGACGCATATATTCTTCGATGTCTTGTGTAAAATCGTCACCTGCTACACGGATTGACTTATCACACACGATACCTCCTAATGCAATTACGGCAATTTCAGAAGTACCACCACCTATATCGATAATCATGTTACCCATAGGCTCTTCCACATCGATACCAATACCAATCGCAGCAGCCATTGGTTCGTGAATTAAATATACTTCTTTGGCACCTGCGTGCTCACAAGAGTCACGTACCGCACGTTTCTCTACTTCTGTAATCCCTGAAGGAATACAAACCACCATTCTTAAAGTAGGTGTAAAGAAACTTTTTCCTGTGTTAATCATCTTGATCATCCCGCGAATCATTGATTCAGCACTTTGAAAGTCAGCAATTACTCCATCTTTTAACGGACGAACTGTTTCGATTAACTTGTGTGTTTTTCCGTGCATTTGTTGTGCACGTTTTCCAATGGCAACAATGTTACCTGTTTGAATATCTTTGGCAACGATTGAAGGTTCATCTACTACCACTTTATCATTCATGATAATTAACGTGTTAGCAGTACCTAAGTCAATCGCTATCTCTTGTGTTAAAAAACTAAATAAACCCATTTTTTAAAATTGCTTTTCTAATGAAAAGACTGTTTTTAGTGCCTTTATCGAAAAATTTCTTTTTTTGTTACACTTTTTACAAAATTATTAATGCTTAAAGTGTCTGTTTCCAGTCATCACCATAGCAAGGCCATTCTCATCACAGTAGTTTACTGACAAATCATCTTTGATTGAGCCGCCAGGTTGAACTACTGCAGTAATTCCTGCGTTCTTTGCAATTTCCACACAATCAGGGAAAGGGAAGAATGCATCCGATGCCATCACCGCTCCAGTTAAGTCAAAATTAAACGCTTTTGCTTTTTGGATGGCTTGTTGTAAAGCGTCAACACGAGATGTTTGTCCTGTTCCGCTTGCGAACAATTGATTTCCTTTTGCTAAAACGATTGTATTTGATTTTGTATGTTTTACGATTTTGTTTGCAAAAACCATATCTTTTACCTCTTCATCAGATGGTGCTACTTTCGTTACTGTTCTAAAATCTACTGCAGTTTCAGAAAGTGAATCTTTATCTTGCTCCAATACTCCGTTCAATACAGTACGGAAAAGTTTAGTTGGAAGTTTAACCTCATTTTGAACCAAGATAACACGGTTCTTTTTTGATTTTAATAATTCCAATGCAGCATCAGCATATCCTGGAGCGATAATTACCTCACAGAATAAGTCGTTGATTAAGGTTGCTGTTGCTAAATCGATGGTTGTATTTGAAATTAAAATTCCTCCGAATGCTGAAACTGGATCAGCAGCTAATGCTATTTCGTATGCTTCTTTGATGGTGTTTCTAGTTGCAATACCACACGCATTGTTGTGCTTCAAAATCGCAAACGTAGGTCCGTCATTTTTAAATTCAGCAATCAAGTTTACAGCAGCATCAACGTCTAATAAATTATTGTAAGAAAGTTCTTTACCATTCAATTTAGTAAACATTTCATCTAAATCCCCGTGGAAAATTCCTTTTTGGTGTGGATTTTCACCGTACCTCAATACCGTTGAAGTTTTGATACTTTCGTTGAAAGTTACTTTTTCATCTGCATTGAAATAATGGAAAATTTGAGTATCGTAGTGAGAAGAAACGTGGAATGCATCTCTTGCAAACGTTCTTCTTTCTTCGATAGTTGTTGCTCCTTCCACATTAGAGTTTAAAATCTCTAAAAAACGACCGTATTGCTCTTGTGAAGGAATAATTACTACATCTTGGAAATTTTTAGCTGCAGCACGGATTAATGAAATTCCACCGATATCAATTTTTTCGATAATATCTTCGTGGCTTGCACCAGAAGCTACTGTTGCTTCGAATGGATATAAATCAACAATCACCAAATCAATTTCAGGAATTTCAAATTCTGCAATTTGACCTTGATCTCCTGTATGTGCTCTTCTGTTTAAAATTCCACCAAAAACTTTTGGGTGTAAAGTTTTCACACGTCCTCCTAAAATGGAAGGATAAGAAGTTAAATCCTCAACGCGTTCTACAGCAACACCTAAATCTTCGATGAAAGATTGTGTTCCTCCTGTTGAATAAATTGTAACTCCTAATTCGTTTAATCTGTGAATAATTGGCTCTAAACCAGTTTTGTCAAACACAGAAATTAATGCGCTTTTGATTCTTTTTGACGTGCTCATTTTCAATTGTAAATAGGCTACAAAATTAGGACAAAAAAAGAAGAAATAAGGGTTTTTAAAATGTTAATTTTCTACATTTTTTGCTATTTATTCACAATAATCTATATAAGATCTTTTCAGCTTTGTTTATTTCTTTAGATAAATTTCTCTAAGGACGTTTTTGTCAGCTTTACCATTTTGATTTAAAGGCATTTTATCTATAAATTTGATGTCAGAAGGAATCATGTAGGTTGGTAAAGATTTTGCTAAAAAATTTAATATAAATTCTTTAGAAGGTGTCTTTTCCAAATTTTCAACTTCAACAAGCGAAACAATCTTTTTCACTTCTTCATTACGCTTCAAAGCTATCGTTTCTGCTTTAATAACAGTATCTAATTCTTCAATTTTAGCTGTAATTTCATTCAGTTCAATACGATAACCATTGTGTTTAATTTGGTCGTCATTTCTTCCTTTACAAAACAACATATCATCTTTAAAAAAACCTAAATCTCCTGTTTTAAAAGCTCTTTCACCATTGATTTGAATGAATTTTGTTTCATTTAAATCAGGTCTATTTAAATATCCTAATGAAACATTTGGACCCACAATCACAATTTCTTCTTCGTCTAACAACAATTGAGATTCACGTTTAGAAAATCCCACTGGTAGCGGATTATATTTTTCAATGATTTCTTCTGTAATTTCTACTAACGTTGTTGCAACAGTTGCTTCGGTTGGACCATAGGTGTTATAGATTTTAGCTTCAGGATAGTTTGTTTTCAAGGTTTTTGCCAACACATTTGGCAACATTTCACCACAAAACAAAAAGAATTTTATGTTGTTTTTTATTTGTTCTGACGCCATACGCGAAAACACAAAACTGAATGAAGGAGTTGATACCCAGATTGTAGCTTTGCATTCTTCAAGACGTTGTAAAAAGAAATCAGGAGTTTCAATCGTAGATTTTGAATTCAACATAATAGAAGCACCTAAAGCTGAAAATGTAAGCAGCTCATATACTGACAAATCAAAACTAAATAATGCTATATTCACAAAAACATCTTCAGAAGAAAAACTAAAATCTCCCGTCATCCAACGAATGAAACTTTGAACTGCGGAAGTAGAAATTTGTACCCCTTTTGGTTCACCTGTACTTCCAGACGTGAAAATGATATATATCAATTTATCCTGGTGAGTATCCTTCTCAAATGTTGGATGTGTTTGATATAGAAATTCAACTTTTCCATTATTCAATAAAAGTTCATGTTTAAAAGAAAGATTCAACGGAGCATTTGTACAATTAATAATTATACCAACGTTTGCTATTTCTAAAATACGTTGTAGCCTGTCGGTAGGATAAATAACATCAATCGGAATATAAGTGATTTGTGATTTGATACAAGCATAAACTGCTACGATAAAGTCTACTTGTTTGTGACCATAAATCACAAATGGATTTTTAGAATTTTGATAATCAGTAGCTTCTAAAACTTCGCAAAATTGTTTTACCTCTTTTTGTAGTTCGAGCCAAGTAACAGTTCTGTCTTCTCCGTAAATGGCAATTTTATTAGGTTGGATAGTTACATCCACAAAATCTTTTCTCTCAAAACAAAATCTCATATGCTAAAATAATTTACCGCTAAAAATATAAATAGAGAAAGCGACTGCATTAAACATGAAAATAATAGAAATAAATGAGACCAATTTTGGATGCATGGTTCTAAAGAATACATCTTTTTTATTCTTTTTACACAAATAAACATAGTAATTATGTACCATTGAATAGACACCAAATAAAATACCACTTACAATATAGTGAGACTCAAATCCATTCCAAAATCCCATTAATGTGAAAGTCGATAATAATGCAATATTTTGCCTTGTAATAGGTTTAAATTTTTGTTTCGTTGTAAGTTCTTTGAAAATCGGTTTGAAGAAATAGTCATTTAACCAATCTCCCAAACTTTTATGCCAACGTTGCCAAAATTCTTTGGGATTGACTGCTAAAAAGGGTTTATTAAAGTTATAAGGAAGAGAAACCCCGATAAATTTCGCAAAACTCATTGCTAACAAGGAATACCCTGCAAAGTCAAAAAATAGAAATATCAAATAGCTATACATATATATAAGGTGGTATGTAATTGCTCCATCATTAGTTAAATGATTTAAAACAAGTCTATTGATACATTCTGCTAGAATGTATTTATACACTAAACCTTTCAACAAAAGTTGGTATCCTTCTACATACGAATTTGTAGTTATATTCTCATATCCAGTTTCTATATCGTTAGTAAATCGTTTAAAACGATCAATCGGACCAATCAACAAGGATGGGATAAATATGGTGAAATTAAAAAAGTCTAAAAAGTTTATTTTTTTTGTCGCACTTACTTCATCGATAAATACTTGGATAGATCTGAAGGTAATATAAGATATTCCTACGATTTGAAAGATATTCGCTAAATTTTCATTTGCATTTCCAAAAGCATGAATTCCAATTAATTTCATCATAATTAAAGGAAAAGACAAAACAAGTACCGCCGTCAAATAGTTTGCTCCTTTTTTTGCTAAAATTCGAATAGAAAAATACGAGAAGAGTACTAATAATAAAAGCTGTAAAGGTTTAGGAAAAAATAAAATCAAGTAAAGTGCATTGATTAACAAGACGATATATTTATACTTGATTTTAGATGAAAACAACCATTTTGCCACCAAAACAACTAATACTGAAGCAGCAAAAAAATAATAAAACTGTAGGGAGCTAAAGGGTAATATATTACTAAATTTAAACATTAGAATTGCTGATAAACAAAGTTAACTTTAGATGATGGTTTTGTATTTTTCTCTCCGTAAATAAATGCCTCTATATTAGACACATAAAGAAGGAAGAAACCAAAAATTAGGATGAAGTATAAAATAAAATTTGTTGTAAATCTTTTCATTTTGAAAGCGTTTTATAGTAGGTGTCGTATATAAATTGATTGATTTTTGTCCACCCATAATCACCGGTATGCATAATGTCATTTAATACTCCAGGTTCAAACTCTTTTTTAGATAAAGAAAATAAATCATATATAGGAAAGTTATTCTTTTTTAATAGACTTAAAATTTCCTTTTTTAACGGTTTAAATTTTTCAATTCCATTGTAATGGTAATTATTTAAAGGTTGAAAAATAAAGGATGCATTACAATTGTTTTTCTTTAATAAATTCACTAAAAGTGTAAAATCTTTAAACTCGGTTCTATTTTTAAATAATTCATCTTCAATAATTGAAGGTTCATAGGAATGCTCTTTTGTTGAAAGATATTCTAAATAATAAGCATCGTTCACATAAATTTGATTGGATTTGATATTATTCAAATATTGTACTTTCAGTTCTTTTTTTATTAATGATTTGGAAGTTTGAATAGGTGTTGTTTTAGGAAGTAACTTAATATCATATTTAATATCACTAATTTTTGATTTATATAGATTCACCCACTTTTCAAAAAAGGGATAATTTCTATACTTATATAGATTTGCTAAATAAGTTAAACTCAAAGTAGGTTCATTAATTAAATCGAAATGATTGTAAACATATTCTCCAATTTTTAATTTTTCTTCTTTTGACACTAGCGGACTATGTATAATTCTTTTTAAATAATTTTCTGGAACAAACTCAATAAATGCCTCTATATTCGTACCTTCTGTTAAGAACCAGCTAGGACTTAATATTATACAAACATTTGCATTTTTTAATTCTTGCTGATTCGCTACTAATTGACTGTATATACTAAAACATTGGTGATGAGCGTGTCCATATGCAAACAAGCGCATATTTAGTGAATCTTTTAAAAAATAATAAGGATAAAATTTTAAATTATCGTTCCCAAATTCGGATGAACCAAGTAAACAAATATTGTTTTTATTAATTAGAGAACCTACAAAATTTAATTCTCCTTGAATTCCATTAGAATAATTTACTTGAATTCTAGTTGCTTCTTCTTGATTTCCTTTTATGTGTTCTACCTTATCTGGTTTACTGTCAAAAATAAACACGCCAATAATATAAATAAGAAGGAGTGAAAGTGTGATTGGAAAAATATGATACTTTATGAACTTTAATTTCATTTTTTTACCCTATTTTACTTTTTAAGTATAAAACAATTTGCTCTACTGTTTCGAAATTTTCAGTTACAATTTCATTAAAAGGAACTTTGATATTGTATTCATTTTCTAATTCTACAACAAGCTCTATAATAGTTATAGAGTCTAACACCTTTTCTTCCCACAATGAATCAGATGGACTAACAGCAGTAAACGTAATTTCTTCTATTTTATCTATTATGAACTTTTCCATTGATAATCAAATGATTTTAATTTTAGTAAGAAAACAAATTTAACAAGAAAAATTTACTTTGAACTTTTAAAAAGTTAATCAACTTTCAATCTATAAAAAGTACTCCTACCTCCTGATTCTGATTTGATAAATATTCCTTTTTCGATAAGTTCGTTGATATCTCGTGTCGCAGTCATTTTAGTACATTTGGTAATACGTGTCCATCTATCAGAATTGATATTTATCTCATTGTTATCTAGTAATTTTTTAATTACTTTTAATTGTCTTGTGTTAAATTCTTCGTCTGAATGTTGCTGCCAAAAAGTACGTTTCGATTCAACTTTATTCACTGTTTCTTCTGAAAATGAAAGTGATGATTCTATTGATTCTAAGGTCCATTTAATCCAAGATGTGATTTCTAACGTGTAAGTACTTGCACGATTCAATTGTTCATAATAGGCTTTATTATTTTGTAAAACTGCTGTTGAGAAACTATAATATCGATAAGGGACTTGATCTGCTTCACAGAGTATTTTATCAACGATTGCCCGACCTATTCTTCCATTTCCATCTTCAAAAGGATGAATTACTTCAAACCATAGATGTGCTATTGCAGCTTTGATATATGGATGATGATTACTTTTTTTAGCGTATTCAAGAAATTCTTCCATCATAGATGGAACAAGAGTTGATGTAGGTGCTTCGTAATGAACACGCTCTCTTCCCATTGCACCTGAAACAATTTGCATTGGTTGATCGGATGTTCTATAATTTCCTACTTCTATACGAATTCCAGCGGAGCGTCCTGTTGGAAATAACCCTGCATGCCAATCAAATAATCTATCTTTAGTGAGTGGTAATTGATAATTACGTGTAGATTCTAAAAACACATTGATTGCTCCTTCTGTTTCAACAGAATTAATTACAGTTTCATCGTTTTCTATTCCTAAATTTCGCGCGATGGAAGAACGAATTTGTGATTCTTGTAGATAATTTCCTTCTATTTCACTATTGTAAAGTATGTCTTTTACCTCCGTTTCAAAAGCGGTTGTTTCCTGAATATTAAAACCTAGTCCTTTTAGTCTGCCTAACAAGTGTTGCTGTTTCGAAACAACACGTATTAAAATCGGATAAATTATTTCATTATCCCATTCCCATAAAGGCCAGTTTTTCAATTGATAAACATACATGTTACGAATATACGACTTATTCGTAACATTTTTGTTACGATTAGATGGGTTAATCGTAACATTCTAAAAAATAGATCTAATTATAGCCTTTAATAATGTTATTTTCTCCAAAATAAAAACAAGAAGGATTATAATCGTCCCAACATGCTTGATATTCATTTCCACTTCCATAATTGGATGTATTCACATGATTAGGTAAACCTCTTTGATAAGTCACCATATCATAATCCATTCCAATCCAAATGTATCCTTTAACCACATTTTTACAGTCTTCTCGTGACCAATTAGGATGTTTTTTTTGTAATCTCCCTGCTTTTGTTAGATACCATTTTCGTTCTTCTTCGAGATCTTTTAATCTATTCTTTTTTATTATTTCTAATTGTTCAATTTTTTTTACGTTTATCAAACTATCTTCAATTCTTAATTTTTTAATAAATTCATTTCTATATTTATACAATAAAATTCTGAAATTTTGATTCAATTTATTATCACCAAAATATGATAATCTCTCTATATTATTTAATTCATTAAGGCTTAATTTTGATAACTGAAGTTTTGCATATTCTATACTTTTTGAATTTTTAATTTCATTTTTTAGAAG
>JBKCEW010000005.1:0-16637 GCA_046304235.1 Crocinitomicaceae bacterium
CTTATTATCTATAGGCAGGCAAATTAATTTTGAGTCATTAAAATAAAACTTTACTTTTTTACCTGGTATTAATTCAAACTTTTGGTTTTGATTTAATCTTATTTCGTTGCAACCAATTAAAATTTGGATAAAAAAAATATAAAAAAGTAAAAGTCTCATATTTTTAAAATATTGTAGTTGATTTAGTATTTTTAAACTTATTATAAACACCAGCAGCACCAGACAAGGTTACTATAATGTCAATTCTATTTTCCCAAATCCATTTTGCTGTTACATCAATTGCATGAAGTGTAGCCTTACATACTTTACATTCTTTTTTTACAGAATCCTCAGGAGCTAAAGCCTTCGCAACTCTAGTATTATCAATATATAAGGCATCATTTAATGTGCTTGCTTCATTCATTGAATTTGCAATATAATACATTTGAGACAAATCGAAACTAGCAATAATTTCATCATTTGAAATTCCAGATTTATGATAATCATAAATTGTTTTATATAAATTAATTGCAGCATCTGAAAACTCAGTACCATTTTCTAGCTTTAATGAGGTCAAAAATTGATCAAATGTCGGCAAATCTTGTGTTGATTTTTCTCTAGAATTGTTTAAATCTGCCATAAATGGCCTAGTCTCATCAACACTTTGTGCAATTTTCTTTGCTAACTCTAATCTAAAATACTCTGATTTTTCTTCTAAACTCATATTTTGAGTAGTTAATTGATTAGGTTGAACATTATTTTTTTTACAAGATGCAATTAATATTCCCGCAATAGCAAGAGAACAAAAAATTATTTTTTTCATTTTTAAAATTTAAATTAATAATAAACCCCTAATAGTAAGCGCTTTCAAAAGGATGTGCAAATCAAAAAAAAAAAAAAACAATTCCAAATTTTAAGATTTATTTTTTTTGATTTATTAGTTGTGATTGTAGTTTGAATTTAATGTAAAACAAAAAAGGTGACTGCATCGCTACAATCACCTTTACTTTAAACGAAATAATAAATTGAATTATATAGAATTCAAATATTCATCTACATTTTTCTGAATACGCTCCGTAATGTTACTATTATCTGCTTTTTCGAATTTTCTCCCTGAGATTTTCTCGAATAACTCAATGTAACGTGCTGTAACTAAATTTACAAAATCTTCGGGCATATCAGGAATTGTTTGTCCTTCTAATCCTTGGAAACCGTTTTCAATTAACCATTGACGCACAAACTCCTTTGATAATTGCTTTTGGTCTTCTCCTTTTGCTTGACGTTCTTCGTATCCGTCAGCATAAAAATATCGGGATGAATCTGGTGTATGAATTTCATCTATCAAATAGATTTTCCCATCTTTTAAACCAAACTCATATTTAGTATCTACCAACAATAACCCTCTTTCTTTTGCCATTTCTGTTCCACGTTGAAATAAAGCTCTTGTATACGCTTCTAATTGCTCGTAAATATCTTTAGGAACATAATTGTTTGCTATGATATCTTCTCTAGAAATATCTTCATCGTGACCTGCATCTGCTTTTAAAGTCGGAGTAATAATTGGCTCTGGAAAACGATCGTTTTCTTTCATTCCTTCTGGCATTTCTACTCCACAGATAGTTCTTCTACCTGCTTTGTATTCTCTGGCAGCATGTCCCGACAAATAACCACGTATTACCATCTCTACACGGATGGGTTCACATTTTAACCCAACTGAAACCGTTGGATCTGGTGAAGCCATTAACCAATTTGGAACGATATCTTTTGTAGCATCTAAAAATATGGTAGCAATTTGATTTAATACTTGTCCTTTATATGGAATTCCTTTTGGTAAAATATGGTCAAACGCAGAAATTCTATCTGATGCAACCATTACTACTAAATCATTTTCTAAGGTATAAACATCTCTTACTTTTCCGTTATATACTGACAATTGTCCCGGAAATTGAAAATTGGTGTTTTTTATTGTATTACCCATATTAAGTTATGATTTATGAATTATGAATTATAATTTATGATTTTTATATAAAAATATCTCTTTACTATTCACTATTGCCTTTTGCCTACTGCCTACTGCCTAAATCCTGACTCTTCTCCTGTTCCTCTTTAATAGCAAATGCATCAATTATTTTTTTAACCAAAGGATGTCGAATTACATCATTCTGATTCAATCGTACAACTCCTATACCATCCACATCCTTCAATGCATCTAGCGCATATTTTAATCCTGATTTTTGTTTGCTTGGTAAATCAACTTGTGACATATCACCCGTAATGATAAATTGAGCTGTTTGTCCCATACGTGTCAAAAACATTTTCATCTGCATTACAGTTGCATTTTGCGCTTCATCCAAGATAACGAAAGCATTATCCAAGGTTCTACCTCTCATAAATGCTAACGGAGCGATTTCAATGATCCCGAATTCCATCATCTGCCCTAATTTCTCCGGTGGAATCATATCTCGTAAAGCATCGTATAAGGGCATCATGTAGGGATCTAATTTCTCTTTCATATCACCCGGTAAAAAACCAAGATTTTCTCCTGCTTCTACTGCTGGTCGAGTTAATATAATTCGTTTAACTTCTTTTGCTTTCAATGCTTTAACGGCCAGAGCAATCGCTGTATAAGTTTTACCTGTACCAGCCGGTCCAACCGCAAAAACCATCGCGTTTTTACTAGCAGTTTCAACCAAACGCTGTTGATTAATGGTTTTAGCTTTTATTTTACTACCTCCATTACCATGTACTAAAACCTCATCTCCATGAACTACCGGTTTTATTGTTGCATCTTCTAACAAAACTTGTTCTATAATATTTTCATTCAATGTATTGAAACGATGATAATATTCAGACAATTGGATGATTTTTTTCTCAAAAAGTTCTATAATCTCTTCTTCACCAAGTACAGAAATATCATTTCCTCGTGAGACAATTTTTAATTTTGGAAAGTACCGTTTTAATATTTGTAAATAAACATTATTAACTCCAAAAAACTCCACTGGATTAATACCTTCGATTGTAATAACTTTCTCCAAACGTTTGCCTATTAATTTCTATTGATGAATATTAAACTGAATTAAATTATAAATTTGTAACAAAGTTATATTTTTTTGTCAATCAACAGTAACGAAAAGTATGCATATCATCACACTTATAACCGATATGGGAACGCAAGACCACTATGTGGCTGCTATTAAAGGCGCTATATTAAAACGCATTCCCAATGTCCATATCGTTGACATCTCACACGAAGTACAGTCATTTTCAACCAATCAAGCTGCTTATTTTCTTAAAAGTTCTTTCGAAGATTTTCCTGAAGGAACCATACACATTATTGGAGTACAAAGTGAACCTATCATTCATTTTGAATCTGAAAATATGAGCTCATACCCATCGGTATTGAAGTATAAAGGGCATTATTTTGTAGGAACTGATAATGGGGTTTTTAGTTTACTAGTTCAAGAAAATGATTTCGAGGGGTTTTGGCAATTAGACGATGTTTTATCAAATAAAAACGTATTCAATTTTCCAGTTAAAAATATATTAGTACCCGCTGCATGTCAATTAGCATTAGGAAAAGAAATCGATACTTTTGCTACCGAACAAGCAACTTTCAAAAGACAAATTACATTCCATCCTACTATCGAACCGAATCTTATAAAAGGAAATGTCATACATATCGATCATTTCGGAAATTTAATCACAAACATAGATAAAGAGACTTTCTATAAAGCAGGGAAAGATGTGCCATTCACGATCTTTTTTAGAAAAAAAGAATATTTCATTGACGAAATTTCCACTTCTTACACTGATGTACCTAAAGGAGAAAAAGTTGCGGTTTTTAATTCTAATAACTTACTCGAAATAGCCATCAATGAGGGAGCTAAAGATCGAAAAAATGGAGCTAGCACTCTATTTGGTGTATCAGTAAATGACATCGTTCGTATAGAATATTCTCCACGTGGTTCTAAAGAAACTCTTGAATCTCTTTTTTAATGATCACGAGAATTGTTAAGCTGCATTTTCAAGAAGAAAAAGTAGAAGATTTTTTGCTATTATTCGATCAAGTAGTTACGAAAGTTAATGGGTTTCCAGGTTGTCATAAAATGTATATGCTTCGTGACATCAACAATCCAGCGATTTTCATAACGCATAGTCTATGGGATTCAGAAGAAGATCTAAATAAATACAGAGATTCGGAACTTTTCCAATCAATTTGGCCAACAATAAAACCTTGGTTTGCGGAAAAACCTCAAGCATGGAGCTTGGATAATGTTTAATATTTAATGTTTGATGTTTGATGAATGATAAAGCGTTTATTTTTTATCATTCAAACAGATTTAAATAAGGTCTACTTTTATTACTACCTTTACAAAAATCAATCAAGATGCCTTTTTCTTCCTTGAGTCTTTCCCCAGTCCTTCTCAAAAACATTGAAAAACAAGATTACAAATCAATTTATCCAATACAAGAACAGGCAATACCTGCCATCTTAAAAAAGCAAGATGTACTAGGTATCGCTAAAACAGGCTCTGGGAAAACAGCTAGTTATGTGCTACCACTTTTGCATCAACTAGAAGGTTCAAAGCCTGCTAAAAACAGACATATAAAGACATTGATTTTGGTACCTACTCGTGAGCTAGCAGTTCAGGTAGGTGAGGTTGTTGATTTATTTAGTGAAGGTCTAAGCCCTTCGGTTAAATCATTGGCTGTATATGGTGGGGTATCAATCAATCCTCAAATGATTAAATTGCAAGGAGTTCAACTATTGATTGCAACTCCTGGCCGACTCATCGATTTGGTAGAATCAAAAGCAATTTCATTAAGTGAAGTTGAAACATTGGTCTTAGATGAAGCTGATAAAATGTTGAATTTAGGATTTCAAGAAGAAGTGAATAAAATCATTTCATTGTGTCCAAACAAACGTCAAAACATCTTGTTTTCAGCTACTTTAAGTGAAGAAATTGAAAATATTACGCAATTGGTGTTACACCAGCCAATTGTAATTAAAATAGATGAAGATGAAAATACTATTGATAAAATCGTTCAAACAGGGTATTTTATATCGGAAGAAAAAAAAGGTCCTTTGCTGCGTTTTTTGATTCATAAAGAAAACATGCAGCAAGTATTGGTATTTACTTCTTCGACCTTCAAAGCTGATTCTGTGACTGAGAAATTAAATAAAAACGGCATAGAAGCGCGTGCCATTCATAGTAAAAAGAGCCAAGGTGCCCGTTTAGAAGCTTTGAATCGTTTTAAAGCTGGTAAAACTCGTGTATTAGTAACAACTGATTTGTTAGCTCGTGGAATAGACATTCAATTTTTGCCTTATGTGATTAATTATGAATTACCAAGGTCTCCCAAAGACTATATTCACCGAATTGGTAGAACAGGAAGAGCGGAAGCATCTGGGGAAGCGATTTCATTTGTTACACCAGATGACCAACATCATTTCAAAGTAATTCAAAAAAAGATGAAAAAATGGGTGACTATGGTAGATGGAGATTCATTGGTATAATGTCAACGTGTGAACAAGTCGTTCAAACTTGGTTCAACTAATCAAAAATAAAAGTTGTTTTAATTAGCTTGAGCAGCTATTTCATCCCAGCTTCACTTTTGTATTTTGTAAAATAGACCTTAAGATTTGCTTCACTCTTATATTTTGTAAAATAAACTTTCCAATCCGCTTCACTTTTATAATCAGTCCAAAACCAGATACCACTATACGATTTTGCTTCGCTTTTATATTTAGTTTCATAAACGATCATATCAGCTTCACTTTTATAATCCGTTACAAAAATAATTTTATCGGCTTCTGACTTGTAAGATGTTTTGTAAACCTTTTGTGCATTTGCAAATCCAAACATCAATAACATCATAAGTAAAATCAGTGAATTTTTCATTTTTTTTAGTTTTTTTTCTTATTAATTAGAATTATAGGTTTATTACCTTATTTATAAAATCAGTTTAATGCTAAAACGTTAATTATAAACACTTAATTAATCATTAAAACTACATTCCCAACATCAACAACTCTATCGACTTGTACTTTAATCCAAAAACTTTTCCTAACGCTTCCGAAGTTAGTGTTCCTTTGTACATATAAACTCCAGAGCGGAAACCAGCATCATCTTTAATTAATTCTTTACAACCACCATGGTTCCCCATTTCTAATAAGATCGGAGAGAATATATTTGAAAGACCTATTGAAGCCGTTCTTGAAACTCTTGATGCAATATTTGGAACACAGTAATGAATTACACCGTGCTTAATGTATGTAGGATTATTATGGTTTGTAACTCTTGATGTTTCAAAACAACCTCCTTGGTCGATACTAACATCTATGATAACTGAACCTTCTTTCATACTTTCCACCATCTCTTCAGTTATGATACATGGAGTTCTTCCATATTTAGAACGAATAGCACCAATAACCACGTCTGCTCTACGAACAGATTCAGCCATCATACTCGGATTTAAAACCGAAGTAAATAAACGCTGACCTAAATTATTTTGTAATCTTCTCAAACGAGATAAAGAACTATCAAAAACTCTTACAGATGCACCTAATCCCAAGGCCGCTCTCGCAGCATATTCACCAACTATACCAGAACCTAAAATAACCACTCTCGCTGGTTGAACTCCAGCAATTCCTCCTAACATCACCCCCTTTCCATGTTCATAATTCGAAAGTAATTCTGCAGCTATCGTTACAGAAGTAGTTCCTGCAATTTCTCCCATCGTTCTTACAACAGGATAAAATCCATCTTCATCCTTGATATAATCCCAAGCGACTGCCGTCACTTTTTTCTCCATCAACTTTTTAAGCAATTCTTTAGGTTGAACGGATAATTGTAACGCAGATATCAAAGTTTGATTCCCATGCATCAATTCTACCTCTGTTTCTGTTGGTGGTGCTACTTTGAAAATAATATCACATTTATATACATCAGCAACATTATAACAAACCTCTGCACCTGCTTCAGAATAATCGTTATCTGTGTAATTAGAGCCATCTCCGCATTTAGATTCAATTTTCACACGATGTCCATGTGCTACTAACAAAGCTACAGCTTCAGGAACCAAGGCTACACGATTTTCTTGAAAAGCAATCTCTTTTGGAATACCAATATGTAAATATCCTTTTTTACGTTTAACCTCAAGTGTTTCTGCTTGAGGCAATAAACTGCTATCTTGAATCAGGGCTTTTAATAAATCAGGATTTGTTGTCATTTTTTATCGTTATAGTTCTAGAGAAATCTTCTTCTACGCGAAGATACACCCAAATTGTGTTATCTGGCAAAAGTTCAATCATTTTTTCTGGCCACTCGATTAAACAAATACATTTTTGATCCAGTAATTCTTCAATTCCTATATCAAAAATTTCTTCTAACGAATTCAATCTATATAAATCCAAATGATACACTGTACCATAAAAAGGGCTTTCGTATTGATTTATTAATGAATACGTTGGAGAACCATCCAACTCTTCAATCCCCATTGCTTTTAATACTTGTTGTATAAATGTTGTCTTTCCTGCACCCATTTGACCTTCAAGAGCAACTACCTGATGATCATTTAGTAATTCCAATAAATCAATTACAATATCTTTTAAAGAATCAATGGAATTTACTGAATATGTTTTCATTTCTTTTTAGGTTTTAATTCCACAAAAGGAATACAAAGTTCCTCCAACGATAAACCACCGTGTTGAAAAGTATTTTCATAGTGATTCACAAAATGATTGAAATTATTTGGATAAACAAAAAAATCATTCTCTTTTGCAAAAACAAATTCACTTGATACATTCGCCTTTGGTAAGAAAATTTGCTTCGGATCCTTGACCATAAAAACATCTTTTTCTTTGTAGGTCAAATTTCTACCTACTTTGTATCTTAAATTGGTGTTTGTTGATTTTTCACCCATTATTTTAATAGGATTATTCACTTTCACGGTACCATGGTCTGTTGTAACAAATAATTTAAACCCTTGATTTGCTACTTTTTGAATGATTTCAACCAATGGTGAGTGATCAAACCACGACACCGTTAACGAACGATATGCTGCCTCATCATCTGCCAACTCTTTGATAATATTCATTTCGGTTCTAGCATGTGAAAGCATATCTACAAAATTGTAAACCAATACATTTAGATCATTGTTTTTTAATTGATTAATTTGATCAATGTATTTTTTTCCTGCCTCTAAATTGGTGATTTTATTGTATGCCAATTTTACCTGTTTACCATTTCGTTTTAAATTAGCCTCCAAGAATTCTTTTTCAAATTGATTTCTTCCTCCTTCATCTTCTTCATTGGTCCATAATTTTGGAAATATACTTTGAATTTCAGAAGGCATTAACCCAGCAAAGAAAGCATTTCTAGCATAATGAGTAGCCGTAGGAAGAATACTAAAAATCACCTCATCTGTTTCTACTTGAAAATATTTTGAAAAAACCGGTTTCAATACTTGCCATTGGTCATATCGTAAATTATCTATAACTAATAAGAAAACCTTTTCATCTGCTAATTTTGGAAAAACCCTGTTTTTCAAAACTGTATGCAACATCTCAGGTGCTTCGTCTTTATTTTTCAACCAATATTCATAGTTTTCTCCGACAAAACGACAAAAAAGATCATTCGCCTCTTTCTTTTGAGATAGTAAAATTTCCTTCATCCCAGAATCCTGAATTTTTTCCAATTCAAGTTCCCAAAAAACAATTTTTTGAAATATTGAAATCCATTCTTCTACCGAATCACAATCATTGATTCGATTGGCTAACTGTCGAAATTCTTGCTGATAATTAAAATTTACAGTTTGAGAAACTATTTTTTCGTGATCTAAATTCTTTTTCAAACTCAACAACAACTGATTTGGATGAACAGGTTTAATTAAATAATCTGCTATTTTTCGTCCAATCGCATCTTCCATAATAGATTCCTCTTCACTTTTTGTAACCATTACAATCGGTAAATCTGGCCTAAATTCTTTGATTCTTTCTAATGCAACCAACCCGGAAATTCCTGGCATATTCTCATCTAAAAGAACTAAATCATATTGATTTTTAGCACATAGTTCGATTGCTTCCCCCCCATTGTTTATTGTCTCCACCAAATATCCTTTGTTTTCTAAAAACAAAATATGCGGTTTTAATAAATCAATTTCATCGTCTACCCAAAGAATTTTAGCCTGCATGTGCGCGAATATTTATAGTTTTGAAAAAAGTTTAAATTTAATCCTTTGAGACCAAATCTGAAACCAAATAATAAAAAGAAATTAATTAACGATCCTGTTTATGGTTTTATTACTATTCCTGATGATTTAATTTTTGATATTATTCAACATCCTTATTTTCAAAGATTACGAAGAATAACTCAATTGGGATTAACAAACCTAGTTTACCCAGGTGCATTACACACACGATTTCACCATGTACTAGGTGCTATGCATTTAATGACTTTAGCCGTAAACGCCATAAGAAGAAAAGGGCATGAAATTTCACAAGAAGAAGAACAAGCAGTTTTGTTGGCAATTTTACTCCATGATATTGGGCATGGACCTTTTAGCCATTCGTTAGAATATGATATTGTTAAAAATGTAACTCATGAACAAATATCAACTTTTTTTATAAAAGAATTAAGCAAAGACTTTGATGGGAAATTAGATTTAACGCTCCTTATTTTTAATAATCAGTACCACAAAAAATTCTTACATCAACTTGTTTCTTCTCAATTAGATATGGACAGATTAGACTACCTTAATAGAGATAGTTTTTATACAGGAGTTTCTGAAGGGATAATTGGTTCTGATCGTTTGATTGAAATGCTAAATGTACATGAAGGGAATTTAGTATTAGAAGAAAAGGGAATTTATTCAGCTGAGAAGTTTATAGTGGCTAGAAGAATCATGTATTGGCAAGTATATCTTCATAAGACTGTTACCTCTGCGGAACAAATGCTTATCCATATTATGAAAAGAGCGAAAGAATTATCGATTCAAGGTAAAACTTTATTTGCTAGTCCTGCTCTTTATTATTTTTTACAAAATGATATAAGTTTAGATGATTTTAAATCAGATAATATTACTTTAAAACAATTCGCTCAATTAGATGATTTTGATATTTTGAGTGCTATAAAGGTTTGGCAGAATTTTGAAGACAAGGTACTATCTTTTCTTTGTAAAAAATTAATCAACAGAGAATTATTTAAAATTGAAATAGCTAAAGAGCCATTTTCTGAAGAAAGAATTCTTTCAGAAAAAGAAATCGCTAGATCTAAATACAATTTCAAAGAAGATGAATTAAACTACATCGTTTACCATAGAAACCAAACCAATAAGGAATATAATAAAAAGAAAGAGAAAATTAATATTCTCTTAAAAAATGGGGAAATCATCGATTTAGCTAAAGCTTCTGACAACCTTAATATTAACGCACTAGCCCATCCAGTTGAAAAATACTGTTTGTGTTATCCTTTATAAATAATATTCAAAAAAAATAACACAATAATACCATTTGATTAAATTTAAACAACTTTCTTTTTTATTATTATTTTTTATTTTCTTTGCATTCAAATAAACTATAGTTGAAAGTCTGCAAATGAAGAAGTTTAAGAACCTTATTTTTTATATTTCAACTATTGGATTCTTCTCATTTGCAATCTATTGGATTATAATTTTCGGAAGTAAACTTGAATTAGGAAAAAAAATTAAACTTCCCGTTTCAAATTCAACTCAATGGGTTGAATTTACAAATACGCTCGGTCATAGTTTAAAACATCCTTTAGCTATCTTGCTAGCACAAATTCTAACCATCATTTTAGTTGCTCGTTTTTTTGGTTGGTTTTTCAGAAAGATAGGCCAACCCACCGTAATTGGTGAGATTTTAGCAGGAATTATCTTAGGCCCTTCATTAGTTGGAATGTATTTTCCAGAATTCTCTGCGGGTTTATTCCCAAAAGAATCTCTTGGAAATCTTCAATTTTTAAGTCAGATTGGTTTGATTCTATTCATGTTTGTAATTGGAATGGAGTTAGACATCAAAGTACTAAAAAACAAAGCAAATGATGCCGTAGTAATTAGTCATGCAAGTATTATCATTCCATTCGCAATGGGAATGGCACTCGCCTACTTTGTTTATGATTCATTTGCTCCTGAAGGAACACAATTTTTGTCTTTTGCCCTTTTCCTAGGTATAGCAATGAGTATCACTGCTTTCCCTGTTCTTGCTCGAATTATTCAAGAAAGAGGAATGCACAAAACGAAATTAGGTACTGTAATTATCACTTGTGCTGCTGCGGACGATATTACCGCATGGTGTATACTCGCAGCTGTAATCGCAATCGTGAAAGCAGGGTCATTTGTAAGTGCATTATATACAATTGCATTAGCTGTGATTTATGTGCTTTTAATGCTGAAGTTGGTTAGGCCGTTTCTAATACGAATTGGAGATATTAATGCAGAAAAAACACATATAAGTAAACCAATTGTAGCAATCTTTTTTATCACCTTAATATTTTCTGCTTGGGCCACTGAAGTTATAGGTATTCACGCATTATTCGGAGCTTTTATGGCCGGTGCTATCATGCCCGAAAGCACAAAATTCAGAGATATTTTTATTGAAAAAGTTGAAGATGTTGCGTTAGTTTTGTTGCTTCCCCTATTTTTTGTTTTTACCGGTTTAAGAACAGAAATTGGACTATTAAATGAGCTGAGTTTATGGAAAGTAACTGGATTGATTATTTTAGTTGCTGTTGCTGGTAAATTTATAGGTAGTGCACTTGCAGCTAGGTTTGTTGGTCAAAATTGGAAAGATTCATTAATAATAGGTGCACTAATGAACACCAGAGGATTGATGGAATTGGTGGTTCTAAATATTGGGTACGATTTAGGAGTTTTAACTCCAGAAATCTTTGCAATGATGGTTATTATGGCCTTAGTCACTACTTTTATGACTGGTCCAGCATTAGATTTAATCGAATGGTCATTCAAAAAATTTAAAGCAGATACTAACACTTCAGAAGAATCAAATAAATTCAGAATTCTACTCTCTTTTGGAAATAATGAAGGTGGTAAAAACTTACTTCAAATTGCGAATAGCTTTGTTAAAAAAATGAATCACAATGCTGAAATTAGTGCATTACATTTAGAACCAACTAATGAGATTCACCAATTCAATATTAAAGAACTTGAAAAAGAAATTATGTCTCCAATCATTGAAACGGCTAGACAATTAAAACAACCTATCAACCCAATTTTTAAAGCATCAAACGATATTAATGCTGATATTATTGAAGAAGCTAATACAGGTGAATATGATTTATTATTGATAGGTATTGGTCAATCGATGTACGAAGGTAGTTTTCTTGGTAAAGTGTTAGGTTTCACTACACGTATCATGAACCCTGAACTTTTAAAAAAGACCTTAACTGGAAAAGAAAAGTTATTTAATAATACTCATTTTGACGAAAGAACAAGAGAGATTTTATTCGGCAGTAAAATTCCTACAGGTATTTTTATAGAAAAAAACTTCAAAGAAATCACCCATGTAATCATTCCATTTATCTGTGAGTCAGATATTAAACTTGTTACTTATTTCCAAAAATTAATCAACAATACAGAAGCACTAATTACGTTGATAGATATAAATGGATTTATCAAAAACAATGAAGTGTTAAGTCAAAAATTAACGTTAATTCAAGAATATGTTCCAGACCATTTACAAATTTTAAGTGAATGGGAAATTGAGAAAAAATTAATCGGAAATTACGATTTAATGTTGGTTAGTCTCGAGGGTTGGGAATCCCTTCAAGTGGAAGATGAAGAATGGCTTAATAATTCTCCTTCGACCTTGATTTTAAGATCTTAAAAGATCTACTAGTTGTTCTATATTTTGTTTTGAATTAAACGAATGAATACAGATACGAATTCGTTCACTTCCTTCTGCAACAGTAGGTGATAAAATGGGCTTAACCGCAAATCCGTTTTCTTGAAGCTTATTAGCCATTTTTATAGCATTTTCAACTCCAGGACAAGAAATAATTTGAATTGGAGATGTAGAATCACTAATTAGCTCTACGCTAAACAATTTTCTAAAATAAAAAATATTTTCTCGAAGCGAATTTCGTGAGTTATTCAACTCATCCTCTTTAGTAATTATTTCACGAATCCTAAGGTAAGCATCTATAGGTAAGGCTGTAGTATAAATAAATGAACGAGCAAAATTGATTAGATAATCTTTTACTTTATTTGATGAAAGTACAACCGCACCATGCGAACCATATGCTTTACCAAACGTGACTAATCTTGCAAATACATTTAACTTTAAAGATAATCCTTTACCTTCTTCCCCTAATACCCCTCCGGCATGTGCTTCATCAACTATTAGTAAAGCATCATTCTCTTCACAAATCTTATGAATGGATTCAATTGGAGCTAAATCGCCATCCATAGAGTAAAGACTTTCAATTGCTACAAAAACGGTCCCTTTCGCTCTCTTCAGTTTTTGCTTTAAATCATCAACATCATTATGTCTGAATGAATAAGAATCTGCATAACTCAATCGAATACCATCTCGAACCGATGCGTGAATCAAACTATCATAAATTACAGTATCCCCTTTCTGAGGTATCGATGAAAACAAACCAATATTTGCATCATAACCTGAATTAAAAACTAGCGCAGCATCAGACTGAAAATAATTCGCCAAAAAAAACTCACATTCTTCGGCAGCTTTTGAGTTACCAGATAGTAAACGAGAGCCTGTACTCCCTCCTATTATTTTGGTATTTGTGTGTGATGTATGAAATTTAGAAAATCCTAAATAATCATTTGAATAAAAATCAATTGATTCATTAAACAAAGAAAGGGAGCGATTGCTCCCATCTTCATATCTTTTTGCTAAACGTTTCTCAAACGAATGCATATTTTACTCAACAGTAACTTTTCTCGGTTGAAATGATGCTTCTTCCAATTCTTTCGCTCTAGCTTCTGCTTTTGCTTTTTTTGCTTCAATGATTGGATCTGGATGAGAAACAGGTTTTTCACCATCAGCAAAGGCTTCTTTAGCAACTAACCCAAGAATATCAAACATTTCCTTATCCTCATTAAATTCAGGATTAGGAGTAGTTAATAATTTATCACCAGCAAAAATAGAACCAGCACCCGCTAAAAAACACATCGCTTGAGCCTCCATAGACATTTTAGTTCTTCCTGCTGATAATCTGACAACAGATTCTGGAAATGCGATTCGTGTAGTTGCAACCATTCTAATTAATTCCCATTGTTCAATTGGTTTTTGTTGCTCTAACGGAGTTCCCTCGATTGCAACCAAAGCGTTGATCGGAATTGAATCAGGAGGTGTTTCCATCTCCATATAACTTAACAATAATCCAACTCTATCTTCAACAGCCTCACCCATACCTATGATACCTCCAGAACAAACTGTTATACCAGCTTTACGAGCATTTTCAATTGTATTTAAACGATCTTCATATTCACGAGTAGATATAATATCTTTATAAAACTCTTTTGATGAATCTAAATTGTGATTGTAGGCAAATAAACCAGCATTTTTCAATCGTTGTGCCTGCTCTTCATTTAACATACCAAGCGTACAACAAACTTCCATATCCATGTTGTTCACTGCTTGAACCATTTCAACAACTGTATCGAAGTCTTTGTTATCACGCACTTCTCTCCATGCAGCCCCCATACACAAACGAGAAGAACCGTTTGCCTTTGCGTTTTTTGCCTGTTCAACAACACTATCAACGGTCATTAACTTATGAGCCTCCAAACCTGTATTATATCGAGCTGCTTGTGGACAATATCCACAATCTTCAGAACAACCTCCTGTTTTGATACTTATAAGAGAAGACATTTGAACTTCTCTAGGATTATGGTACTCTCTATGAATTGTAGCAGCTTCAAAAACCAACTCTAACAAAGGCTTATTGTATAAAGCCAATAATGTTTCTTTAGTATTGTAATTGGGATTAACTTTCATATACTGAAATTTGATTCCTTTAAAATTGAAATGCAAATATACAAATTAAGGTTCCTTTGATAAAATAAAGTTGTTTTTTCATACATATTCTTTTGATAATAGCATGATATTAACGTAATTTGAAATAAAACAAATTAACTATGTTCTTCATCCTATCCAAAATAATTGATTTTCTTTTTTCTCCTTTGAATTGGATTATTACACTTTTTATACTCACATTAATTTCAAAAAATGAAATACGAAAAAAGAAATTTCTAAAGCTGGGAGTATTTTCACTACTCTTTTTTACAAACCCTTTTATATCAAATCTCTCACTTTTATTGATTCCATCTACTGAAAACTATATAACATTAACCCAAAATAAAAAAGCAGATATTGCCTTGGTTTTAGGAGGAATGATTTCCTATGACGACAGTAAAAATCAAGTGACTTTTAACGGTAATGTAAATAGAATTACAAAAGCGGTAGAGCTATATAAAAACAAAAAAGTAAAAACCATTTTTATTTCTGGAGGATCAGGGAGTGTTACTTACTCCGAAAAACGGGAGGCTTCCTTATTAAAAAACTACCTGATTAAATATTTCAATATCCCAAAAAAAGATATACTCATTGAAAACAAATCAAATAACACATATGAAAATGCGAAATTCACTAATGAAATACTAAAAAAAGAAAAATTAAACAAAAAGAAAATAATATTAATCACCTCAAATACTCACTATTACAGAGCGCAAAAATGTTTTGAGAAGCAAGACCTTAAAACTTACATTATCAAAGACACAAGAAAGAAAACAAGGGAAAAATGGTTGCCTAAAAATCTCTTTTTACCTCAATCAGACATTTTATTTAATTGGGATAATTTATTGCATGAATGGATTGGAATTATCACCTATAAATGTATGGGATACATATAAAAAAAGCGACCCTTTTGAGGGTCGCTTCTATTTGAAAATTAATTATACTATTTTTGAACTTTCACATCAATTTCGATGCTACCATCTTGATATTTTTGAACTACATCACCACCTTGTGTACCTTCATTGATTGCTTTAACTTTAAATACTCCTAACTTACCCGCCTCTGTTTTGAAATAAACAACATTACCAACATTTAAACTAAGAACATTTGTTTCAGTCAATTGATCACCAAAAGAAAAGTTAGAGTCATCAGTTATAGCGTCAAAATCACTTGTTGATAATGAGCTTAATTTAAACTTTGTTGAATTATATTTTGTCCAATTCTCTGCTTTAATATTTACTGTTGGGTCTAATAAAACATCAGACGGAGCAGCAATAAATGCTAAATAATTTCCTCCTCTGTAAGAATAAACAAAGTCAATTAAAGAAGAATTTGTTTTAGCATCCGTTTTACTGTAAATAGTACCATTAGAAGTTGATAAGAAACTTCCTACAGCATTATTAAATTGAGCTCCCATTATTTTTGTAGAATAAGAAACGATTTCTCCACCTTGAGGTGTAAAAGCAGTAAAAGTGAAAAAAGCAGAAGTAGTTTGATTTTCATTATCTGTAGCTTCAATTTCATATTTTCCAGCTCTGAATTTATATTGGAAAACATGTTGAGTTGAACTTGTAAAATCGCTAGAAATTAATTTCTCAGTAGATTTTCCAGAATCAGAAACCTTATAAATCTTGAT
>JBKCEW010000006.1:0-31983 GCA_046304235.1 Crocinitomicaceae bacterium
ATTAGTCGCACTTTGAGAACCATCTCCCAAAATCATCATTCCATTCTCACCATTTTTCACAAGTGATGCAATGTTCCCTTGAGTACCTAATCCAATTTTTTGAACCAATGTAAACGTTGCTCCTGCATCATCTGTTTTGTATAGTAAATTTGAAGCTCCTGCAACATAACCGTTGTTTTCATCCATGAAATAAACACTTGTTAAACTTGTGTTCATCCATGATTTTCCATTATTAGTCAATTGTACCCAGGAAGCTCCACCATTAGAAGTTTTTAGAATAGTTCCTGTATTTCCAACTGCATACCCAACTTTGTTATTTACCATACTCACAGCATTCAACTGTGTGTAAACATCTGTTAGAGAGTTATTCCATGTTACACCGCCATCAGTAGAATACTTAATAGTACCTGAACCGGATACAACTACTCCTGTTATACCATAGCCAACAAAAATATCTTTGATAGAACTCAAACCACTTTCTTGTAATGTGACTGTTGGTTGGCCTTGATTTATTTTGATGCCATAAATACCCGATGTTGAAACGAAATTTCCTGTGGTTGCATTTTGCATTACAATTTTTACAACATCAGCAGGGAAAGTAAAGTTAACAACTTTGGAAACTGTAGCTCCTCCATCACGACTAACATAAAGCTGTTTAGTTGCTGAGGCAAAGTACCCAATTCCATCATCGGTAACTGAATATGCTACAATGTCTTTCGGGAAGGTTGCTGATACATTATTCCATGTAGTCGCCCCTGCTAATTTTCGGTAAATTGATCCCTTATCTCCGACACAGACAATCCCTTTTGTTGCACTCAATGCAATAGCATTCAATCCATTTGTAGAAGAAAAACTCTCTTTGTTCCAAACTCCTGTAGCAGTTGATGTATAAATATTACCAATGTTATCTACAGCCATACTCAACGTACCTTGTTGGCTGATTGACGTAATTTCTGCTTGGCTAGTAGCTGTATATTCCTTGGTCAGCGATGAAACATCGAAGGTAGTTTTATAAATAGATCCTGTTGATGTTCCAAAGATTACTTTAGTACCATCAAAATACATGGAGGTAAAATCATCTCGTTTATTCGTTTTAGCAACAGCAAAACTTGCTCCACCATCTTCCGAAGTAAATATTCGACCATCTACACCCGCCAATACAACTTTGTCTATCGCCCCATTTACATTAGAAACGTTCACATAGCCAACTGAATTTAAAGATGCTGGTGCTAATTCATACGCTACGTTATTCCAAGAATTTTCGCCTGCGGTCTGTTGCCAAATGGTACCTTTAGAACCTACAGCAACTAATGTTGTATTAACGGTTAAATCGGTAACATATTCTCCTGCTTCTAAAGTTAATGAGCTAGTCGAATTCGTCCATGTTTTACCAAAATCAGATGTTTGAATCAACTGACCTGTTTTGGAAATCGCATATCCTGAACCATCTTTATTCACCATTAGTGCAGTATATACTTCCGTTGAAAGTGGTACCTGAGCTCCTAAATAATCTTTACCATTTAATGTGTAATAGATCTTGTTATTACTACGTAACTGTACACCTTTTACTGATTTTGTAACGCCTGCTAATTGATTGATTTTATAACTTGAGCTTAAAACAATTGTTTGAATTGCTTCAGTTGGTAAGCTAATTGTACCATAATTCACCCATTTTGGAGTCATTAAAATTGGATTATCATAAGTATATAATTTTCCACTTGCACTTAGTGCTACTTTATCTCCATTACTTACATGTACATATGCATCCGAGGATAACTCTCTAGACATAGCATTCCAGCTAATTCCATTGTCTTTTGATTTATAAATTTTTCCATCTCCAGACAATACTATCAATCCTAGTTTGTAATCATTTGCAATTTTACTAACTGGGAAGGACAATGTTTGAAGTTTCCATACGTTACCAGCGTCAATTGTTTTATACATTAATCCTGAAGCCTCAACCATATACCCTTCAGTATTTGACACAAAATTTATTTGTTTAATACTTCCTGAAATTCCTGTTGGAATATAATGCCAGTTTTGACCTTTATCTTCTGTTGCTAACAATGTTCCATCTTCACCAACTGCAAACCCTCGAAAATCTGAAATCATCTGAACTTGATTCAACTTCTGATTCGTTCTGAAATTAGTTAACTGAACCCAAGTTAATCCGCCATCGGAAGTTCTATACACATATCCTTTTCCTAAATGATTACTAATAACATAACCAAATTCATTTTGACTATTAAAATGTATGGTTTGAAGCTGACCTTTTAACAAAGTTTGTAAGGAAGAAATTTTATTCCATTTATCAGTTGTTAATGTACTTGTAAAGTTGTCTACCTTCCAAATAGTACCATCTTCAGCAAAAACAAATCCTTTGTCTTTATTCTCAAAATACAAAGCTTTTAAATTAACATTTTCAGCAACTTGATTTGGCAAAAACACCTCTTCTTGTCCTAATGTAGGTGACATACTAACAAAAACTCCATTCGAACCAACCGAATAGATTGTTCCATCATCTAAAATTTGTGTAGCATTTAAGTTACTTTTCCCAACTAAGGATGCTTCATCCCAATTGGTACCTCCATTTTGAGTAGTATATAAGTGAGATTGATTATTTGCATCATTCGTAAGCATATAGCCATTTGATGATGCAGTCATTTGTGCTTGTATTGTTTTATCTGTAGTTGGTATTCCATTATTTGCTGCTGAAATTGTAACAATATCCATACGCTCATTATCTGGAACATCTTGAGAAACTAACTGATTCAATGAATTATACTTATAGGTAGTAGCATAACTATGATTTGTGAATATATTGCGTTGGTTTTTAAATCTATCATCTTTAATTTTAGCTAAAGTGACAGGATCTTTTATCAAGCTTACACCTTGTGGTGGCACTGTTCTTACTAAGTTTCCTGCATTATCATAATAATACAACGTATAATGATGCTCTCTATCTACATATGACATAGTAAAGTTTTCATATACATTCATACATTTCGAAATATATCGTTGTTCAAAATCATTTCTTAATGAATCTTGAATGTATTTAAAACGAACTTCAGCATTGAATTTTGCAATATTTCGTAAATTTTGACGACAAAGTTCATCAAAATCAACTGAAATTTCCTTTGATGGCAATACAGAACATAATCCTGATGGTTTTTTGGATGTTGTATCTGTACATTCATTTGATGGTTTATATAAAAGCTGAAAATTAGTCGATGACGTACATCCATTTTTAGTAATACTCAATGTATAAATACCCTCATCTTTCAATTCAATGTTTCTTGAACTACCTAGTAGTATACCATTTTTCTTCCATTCATACGGTCCTTTATTTGAGGCAGCTGTTAATGTCATTGTATTTCCAAAACAAATACTTCCTGTTGTACCATTCAAAATAGTTGTATTAGGAGTTTTGTCTATTACTACTACCTCATCACTTTGTTCCTTACATCCATTTTGACCAAACACGGTTACATTATAGACACCAGGTTTTGTTATTTGAATCGTTTTAGCTGTAGCTCCATTTGACCAAATTACCTGAGATGCTGATGTGCTAATGGTTGCTTCAACGGTTGAATTATTACAGATGTAACTATCTTTTAAATTTATTTTTGAGTTTAATAATCTAGCTGCTTGCTGAATAGTAACACTTGCAGATCGAGTTACTCTCTCTATATCAGTCACTTCAACTGTATAAGTACCAGGTTCTAAACCAGATATTGATGATGAAGTCTGTCCATTACTCCATAGAATTTGATAAGGCCCTGTATTTCCTGTAATTGAAACGGATGCCTCTCCATTCGATGCTCCAGCACACAACTCATCAGTATGATCAACTGTTAGTAAAAAATCATCTGAATTTGTCGGGTTTTCTTCTAAATTCAACGTTTTAGAAACAACACACCCCCTAGAATCTGTAACTGTACAAGTATACTTCTCTCCTTTATGAACTGTTACTACTTTTGAATTGGTCGCATTCGTCCAATGATATTGGTAAGGTTTAAGACCTCCATTCACAATTGCTTCTACTTGTGTTTCAGTATTGCGATTCAATAAAAGTGTCAATTCACTTCCTACATTAGTTATATTTGTTGAAGAACTTAAAACACATCCGTTTCCATATTTTACAATTACTGAATAAGAACCAGCTGATAAACCTGATATATCTTTTGTAGTGACCCCTGTACTCCAAGTATAAGAAATTGGTGAAGATGCATTTTTGATATCCAATGTGATTGAACCATCATTTCCTCCATAACATTTTGGCGATACTGGGATTGCTTTTACAATTGCTTCACACGTTATTTGTGTACCGGTATAAGTAAAACCACTTTTTGCTTTACAGCCTTGAGCATCTACTACGTCTACGGAATAAACACCAATTGGAAAACCTTGAATTGAGGGTGATTTCATTCCATTACTCCAAAGTATAGATATTGGCTCTACGGCTCCACTTACTTTAAGATTTGCACTAGGTAATGTTTTGTCTACTTCAATCGATAAAGCAAAATTAGAACTTTGTAATCCTATCTCTATATTTTTGAAAATTTTACATTCATTAACATCGGTAACTGTTACGTAATAAGTACCTACACCTAAGTTTGAATTCTTTTGTGTTATAGCTCCATTACTCCAATCATAACGATAAGGAGCTACTCCTCCTGTTACCTCTACCTCTGCAGTTCCAGTCTCTACTCCTTTACAACCATCTGCATCGATGCTTTTTATATTTGCTTTTAAATTACAAATAGTTGGGGTTCCATTTTCTTTATAAACAAATGAAGATGTTGATTCACAACCACTACTATCTTGTACTGTAACACTATACTCTTGATCAAATGTTAATCCAGTTATCGAGTTAGTTGTGGCACCAGTTGACCATTTATAATTAAATGGCGCAATTCCATCAACTTCTAGTTGAGCGACTCCATTAACAACCTGTAAAGTTAATACTGGTTTCGTATATTGATTTTTAACAGTATATGTACGTTCATATTTACATTTTGAAGCACCTTGATCAGTAATAAAAACGGTATAAACTCCTGATTTCAAAGAACTAATAAAACTTGTAGTTGATCCATTATTCCACTGAAAAGCATAATTCGAACTGTTGTTTATTTGTAAACTTATTGATCCTTGATGTCCCTCTTCACATTGATTATCAATGATAGTAGGTGTTACAACAAGATTACAATTTGTTGGAGTTCCTGAAGTTCCAACATTTACTAAAGCTTTACCAGTACATCCTTTTGAATCGGTAACAGTTAGATATGAATTACCTACTGGCAAGGTTGCTTGTTTTGTTGATGCTCCCGTTGACCATGCGTAAGTATATTTTTCTACGTTTCCACCAGTCACATTCGCTGTAGCTAGAAAATTACTCACTTGAATGGAAACAGATAACGGATTTTCAGGTGCTGTTATTGTTGTGCTTGCTGTGACTCTTGCACAGGTTGGATCTGACAAACTTCCAACCAAAACTGTATACGTTCCTGCTGATAAATTTGAAATCTCTGATTGTGTTGCTCCAGTATTCCACTCATAGGTAAATGGACCTATTCCTCTACTTACTTGAACACTAATTTTTCCATCATTTCCTCCATGACAACTTACTGACTGTTGCTTTAAAGACAATAAAAGATTACAATCAGGACTAGATGTTTTTAACTTACAAGTAGTATCTATTTCAATTCCAACAACTGAAGTACAAAGATTTGCATCAGTAACCTTTAAAGTATGTTGTCCTATGGATAAACGTTCGTTAGCTACTGTTGATCCATTACTCCATAGATATGAATAAGAAGGAATACCTCCAACTACTTCGACTCTTGCTTCACAATCTTCAACATCTACTTTTGTATTTATAATTTTAGGACTTAACAATGTATAATTTCGATAAACTGAACATCCTTTTGAATCTATTATAGTTACCCCATAACTACCTCCTGTCAAACCTGTTATCACATTTAAATTTGAATTATTATCCCATCGATAGGTATAAGGTGCTATACCTCCAGTTACATCTAATGAAATATAACCTGTTGCATCACCATTACATTTTTCGTTTGTAATAGTGCTATTAACTATTAAACTACATGGAGGAATTACACCTGTTGAATCTACTAAGAATAGAGATTTATACTGACAGCCTTTTGAATCTGTAGTTAATACACTATACGTACCTTTAGTTATTCCTTTAATCGATGAAGTTGTTGCTCCGGTTGACCATAAATAAGAATAATTAGGTGTACCACCTGTAGGCACTACTGTTGCTGTACCATTTATTAAATTAATAGTCGAATTTAATACAGAAACGGGCTCTGTTATAGTATAAGTTTTAGTAAAAGAACATTCTGTTTCATCAACTGCAATGAATGTATAAGTTCCTGAACTTAAATTATAAATATCTTTTGTAAATCCATATTTCAACCCATTTTTTGTCCAAGTATATGATACAGCTCCATGGGTACCTGTTAGGTTTAATTCTATATAACCGCCATCTTTTGATTTACATGGTACATTATTAACTACTTCTGTTAATTGAAGTGAACAATGTGTTCCATTTGTATCGATTAAAATACCTGTAATTGTGTCTTTACAATAGTGAGAATCTGTTACTACAACACTATATATTCCTGATTTCAAGTTGTTTTGAAAAGATTCTTTAGATTTATTATTCCATAAATAACTATACGGACTCGTTCCCCCTTGTGTAGTGATCGAAATAGAATTAGATTGTTTAATTGCTTGTGCTTGTAATTGATTCGGTTGATTTACGTAAATTGAGTCGGTTGCTTCACATCCTCTAGCATCCTTTACTTTTATTATGTATTGTCCTAATGTCAAATTTATTCGATTTAATCCTCCTTGAATTCCATTCCATTTTACTACGTATGGTTTAATTCCATTGAATACTTCAACATCCGCGACTCCATTTGCGTATCCAAAACAGGTAATATCTTTACTTGTTAATTTAAGCGATAAATCACAAGAATAATCTATATGAATGCTATCTTGTACAATACAAGAGTCTTTATCTTTAATAATAACTGAATAGTTCCCAGCAGTTAATCCTATTCTATCCTTAGTTGTAATACCATCATTCCATAAATAGGAAATAGGTGAATTACCATTGTAAACAGTTAATGTTACTGAACCTGCTGATTTATTACTTACAACTGACATTGAACAGCCTGATGGTAAAGTTGTTGTTCCAGGATACATCGTGATAGTGTCTTTAGCAATACAACTTAAACTCTTTGCTCCTACAATATATTGCCCTGAAAATAATCCTTTCCAAGTGTTTGTTGTATTATAATTTCCACCTTGAAAACTATATTGAACACTTGATGGTGCATTAGATACACTAGCTGTTACTTGACCTCTTTGAGTTGATGTCAAAGACAATTTAAATCTAGAACAAATTGAATCTACTGGATCAACATTTACCTGAGTTACAAGAATTGAATCCTTAGAGGTACATAAATTAGCATCAGTAATATAAGCTACATAGTTACCTGTTTGTGTTATTTTACGTGGTGATAAATGACTTCCATCTTGCCATGTAACTGTAAATGGTGACTTACCATCTGCAATACTTACAAACAAAGTGTCATGACGCTGAGTCAAATCAGCTGTCATTTTACATCCAAACCCACCTGTTTTTGTACTATCAATAGGTTCTACCAAAGTCAAAGTATCATACGCAATACAACTTAAACTCTTTGCTCCTACAATATATTGACCTGAAACTAATCCTTTCCAATTGTTTGTTGTACTATAATTTCCACCTTGAAAACTATATTGAACACTCGATGGTGCATTAGATACACTTGCTGTTACTTGACCTCTAATTGATGATGTTAAGGTTAAACTAAAAGTAGAACATAAATCTTCATTGCTAATTACAAATGTACTTGTGTCTTTACACCCTGCATTGTCCGTTACTATAAGTTGATAATTTCCAACTACTAAATTTGTTCTATTTTGTGAAGTTGAACCATCACTCCACAAATAACTATAAGGAGCAACACCATTACTTGGAGTAATTGAAAGAGCATTATTTGTTTTTGTTGAACTCACAGTAAGGTTGCAAATCACTGTTACTTTAACCGTATCAGTTGAATTACAACCAGATGCATCTATTCCTGTAACAGTATATATTGTAGTTTGTAAAGGTGATGCAACAATATTATTTCCCGTAACAGAACTTAATCCAGTGGAAGGACTCCAAGTATATGTTTGTGACCCACTTGATGTTAAAGTTGCTGTACCTCCTTTTGTAATTGTTGGTGTTGATGTAGTAGCTATAACGGTTTGTGGGGTATTAACTGTTAATGTTACCGTATTTGTTTTAGTTGAACCATCAGCCATAATACCACTTACGGTATAAGTTGTTGTTGTCTGAGGTGTAGCAATAACACTTGAACCTGTAGTTACACTTAAACCTGTTGAAGGACTCCAAGTATAACTTACTGCTCCTGTTGCTGTTAAAGTAGAAGAACTACCCTTACACAATGTAGAAGTGGTAGCATCAATCATTACACCAGCATTTGGGTCCGCAGTACACTCATAAGAATTTAACATTGTAGTTGCCCCATTTGCATAAGCACCAATATCAGATTGTGTACGTGGTGTACCAACCATATCAATTGCCAATAAATTAGAAGTTGAACCTGCTCCTAAAGCAGGAGAACCACTAAGTAAGCGATAATCATAAAGTGAAACATTCTTAAATAATGGATCAGATGTAATAACATTTCCTCCATTTATAAATGCAGTTTCTCCTCCATTAATAATCGAATTTGATAATCTTACATACTGTTCTGAATTGGATGTTGAGTTACCATCTAAATTAGAATTATAAATATTTTTATGTTCATTGTTCCATAAAATCGAATTGTTTACATCCACACTTATTCCTGCTAACGCCATTTGGACATGTAAGCCTCCTACCATTGTAGGATCATTACTGCTAGTTGAATTTCCTACCAAAGTAGAATTAACCAATTTTATACTAGAACTTGCAGCATTGGATGCATCCGTAGATGTATTTGCATCACGCATATAAATTGCACCACCAGTTTCAGTTGCGTTATTTGTATAGAATAAAGAATTCTCAATTACAGCATTGATTCTGTTACCGACAAATACACCTCCTCCGCGCTTAGCATTATTAGCACCGAATGAACATCCAGAGATATATAATGTTTTGTTTGGAGCAATAGTATTAGATAAACTCATTACAGCTCCTCCATAGCCTCCAGAAAAATAATCTGCATTGTTGCCATAAAATGTTGAACCAATAATTTTTGTATAAGAATTATCAGAGAATATAGCCCCTCCCCCATTCGAACCAGTACTGCTACCACTGCCTTGTGTCTGATTATTACAAAAACTACTTCCTGTAATGATTAATCTACTTTTTCCTTCTACGTAAATTGCTCCTCCATTATTAGAAGCCAAATTATTTTTAAAAGAACAATTGTTTATAGTTGCAACTGCAGGTTTTCCTGTAAAATCATTTGCCATATCGATACTAATTGCTCCTCCCTCAGAATTTCCTAAACCAGAATTTTCATTATTTTCAAAGTTACAATTTGCTATATTTACTCTTGTTGAATCTGAATAACTAGAACAATTGATATACAAGGTTCCATAGGTTTTATAATTCTTTACCGTAAGATCTTGCATGCTAAAACTTGTACCACTTACAGTTAAAAACCAAAGAGGATTTTCTGCTGTTATTCCTTGATGATTAAAAATTGTTTTATCTTTTCCAGCTCCAATTATTTTAATACCTGAAAGTGTCAAATATATAAAATGATCAGTATAAGTACCCGCATCTACATAGATAATATCATTTGTTGTAGCTTTACTTAATGCGTATTTCAAAGTGCGAAATGGCGCTGTTGCAGATCCACTTACAGAACTGCTATTTACCCCTGTAACATTCGGCGTATATATATCTCCTAGATTGCTGTTATCATCTACGTAATATACGGCAGCATATATACTCTGACATAAAAACAAACTTAAAACTATTAATAACCGAGATACAATTTTAGTTGAAACCATGTTTATAATTCTATAATGAGACAAAAAATGAATGAGTTTATTGATTTACGTTATATGAAATTGGAATAGTACATGATCCAATATTACCACATGTCGAATTACCAGTTAATGTTTTATATACAATTTGATTTGATTCCTTTACCATAGCAGTAATGTTAAAACGCTGAGTGTATTTACCATCTATTAAACTTACTTCATGTATTGGTGAAATATTACTCAATTGTAATATCTGATTAAAATCATAACTATCGGCATGTTTAGAAAGTGTAAAGTCACACGTTATTGAACTATTATCCTTATCATATACATGTCCTATTAAAACTGAATCACTTACAGTAGATTGCCACATCCAATCATTATAATCTGTTCCAATTGATGAAAATGCAGTTTTCATTTCATCTGTTACAAAAAGACCATAAATAGGTACCTCTGTTTGAATATCAAAATTGCTTAGATCCTCAGATGCAGACGCAGGAGGTGTACCTAAAGACACCCCTGTTGTTGTTAAAAATTTAGATTGAATACCTTGGTTTGTACCGATAGTTGTTTTATCCTTATATAAAAGTGCGTTAAATAAACTTTGTGATTGTAATGCGAAAATTGTAGGCTGACATTCATAATCAAAATTACAATCATCAATCCGAATATTACTTATGGTACCTTCAATATCAATTTGTTCTTTTGTATTTTGTTCATCAATTCCTCTTAACTTGAAATTTGTTCCTGCTTGCCCTAATGTTGTTTTAAATTCAAATAAATCAGTTGCATTTAAACAACAAATCAAATCTAAATCACCAAAGTCAAGTTCACTTTTTGGGCTCATCTTTAAATCTAAAATTGTAGACTTACTACCACTTTTTAATTCAATCTTTAAACTGTTTTTTGGAATATGGTTTATTACTTTCCACTCAATATTCGGGTCATTATCAGATTTTAATTCTGGCAATATCTTTGGACCAATTTCATAATACGGATTAGGATTACATAATAATGAAATATTGTTCGTTGTTAATTTGTCTCTTGATGCAACTGCCGAAATAAAATTTTGTAATTGAAATGCTTTAGGACATTGACCACATTCCATAAATATTTTAGCTTCTGCTTGATGTAACATTTTATCATTAATATATTGATTTTCTGCTGCACAATCTGTAGGTAGCATACTTACACCTACAAAATCTTTTAAATCCATTGAAGGATATTCACTAGCTGAAACTGCTGTATTCGGATAACAAAATTTTGCATCTAATGAAGATTGGCGTAACAAAGTAGATGGCAGTGGATTTCTTGCCACTTTATCTTCAAACAAGCTTGCGTTGTAAAAACTACATGTTTGCTCTGGATTCAAAAATTGTGAACGATGATTATATACCGTTTTCATTGATTTAGTGTCTTTCGTTAACCAGCTCCAAAAAGTATTCACCTGAACAGGCTGAACATAGGTAGAAGTAAAGAAATTATTCTCGAATGGGTTAAATGGTTTTACTCCTATACATCCATTATAAGAAGTATGATCAATTACATAGTTAATCTCTGCAATTCTTGAAAATTTTTGCTTCAATGAAATATAAAAACTCTTATAAACTTGCCAATGTTTATCGTCTTCTATCCCGGTAGAATCATTTAGGCAACTTGTAACTAAAGCACAATTAGGTGCATCATTTCTAAAATTTGGACAATGTGAAGTTAAATATGAATAATATCTCATAGAATACGATATACCATTATTGCTCACATATGTTGAAACTAAATTTTGCATCAATGCTTTATAAACACTCGTATTTTTACCATTAATTGGAGAAATATTAATTACTGAATTAAAAAAGGGATCTACAGAAATTAAATTAAATAAATCTTTATTTTCAACAGTAATTTTATTTTTAGCAAATAAATCTAAGGCTTCTTTTTTGGAATTTGATGTCATTAGTATCTCATCAAAAACAATAGTTTTATTTGGCAAAACAACATCAATACAATATTGATAGTAAGCATATTCTGGATGATAATAAATTAATGAGTTTGCGTATGATAGATTCCAATTATCTACAAAATCATTTACATTTTTTAAATATTTTGCTGGTATTTTAAAATACTCCTGCTGATTCGCATCTAAGGGTTCCAAAAATGTAGCATTTTCAATTTTTGGTTCGTATTCAGTCGCACTTACTTTCTTAACAATTACGTAGGCGATAGTTCCGTCCTCTAACAAATAATTGTATTTCTTATTGTTATCTATTTCTTGCGGATTATATGGATGTCTCCAATCAGGATAAAGCTGTGTAGTTCCATTAACATTAGATGCAAAATAAGCTGATTTCTTAGGTAACAAATTAGAACTATTGAAAATTGATAATGAGTGAACACTCGGGTCAAATTCTAAATTTTTATTTTCTTCACTTGAAAGTTGAATAGTTTTACTTGGCTCTGGTAATGCTGTATCTAAATTTTTATTTACACCTCCATATTGTCCATTAGGAGACATATCTCCTATTAACATGCGGAGTTTACTTTCACACGAAACACCAACTTCACTTTCCATATCACATATTTCTTGACATGCAGCCAATTTTTCTTGATCATTTCCTGCTCTTTCTTTACAAACTTCACAGGTCCAATTACACCCTTGAAAATCCATCTTTGCTAGTTCAGCTTCGTATAGCTTCTCAAAACTTGGTTTAGCATCTGATGCCATCTTTGCTAAATATTGTTGCGAATAGTAGTTTAGGGCATCTTGGTTAAGTTTTAATTCTTTAATTAATGAATATTCTCCTGGCTTTAACGATATTGTTTCTCCATTTGTTTTACTAGTTTGCCAAATCGGAATATCACTCTTAACATTGTATCCAACATAGTTTTGATTATCGGTTAATCCATTTAATGAATTTCCAATTTTCTTTTCTAAATATTTTGCTCCATTTATACCTGGCAATAGATCGTTTCCACATTCATCTTTTAAACGTATTTTTAAATCAAAAACACAGTCTGTACAAAATCTCTTTTTTAATCCTTGATTATCTACATACTCTGAAATCAACTTATCTCCTTTCATTTCGTAGTTAAAAATATATGTGCTTGGTGTACTGACACTTATTTGTTGACCTAACTCTTTAGTACCAGAAGCAAAGTTTAATACTTGATCCGTTCCTGAGTTGTCTTTGCTATTTTCTTTATTCAAAAGATCAATCGTCATTTGATTAACTCCATTCGGTATTTGGTCAACATTATTGGGTGTTTCACCTGCTAATGCTGTTGCGATTACTTTTCCTTGAGGATCTAAATAACTGACACTAACCTGTCCATTTGCATCGATGACCATGTTTTTTTTATAGCGTGTTGCTAAACCAACTTCTGATCCAAATATTCTATCCAGTTCCTCTTGAAATGGTTTTGAATACATATATTGTGTTTCTTTTCCTGAACCTAATTTATGTGTTTTACCTACTCCACTTTGTCTTCTGATTCGTCCAGTATTATCTGGAGTGTACTCAACATGAGTATATGGATACCCTTCAGCATCAGGAATAAATTGCTGACTACCTGATTTATCTAAATTATTAGGCGAATAATATTGTGACGCTCCTGACAATGTTGACATTTGTTTACCCAAAGGAATACATCCCTCTTCATTATCTACATCATAATCTGTAGTATTATTAAAAACATCTCCTGTTGAATTCTTACTTAGCTCTCCTTTATACTCAATCTTCTTAATATTTTGCTTAGATACTGGAACAGGTAAAACTTGAATAACTGCTCTACCTTGATGGTCATATAAGGTTTCTCCTACTATAACTTGATCTTCAGTATTTGACTTAGATACGATTTGACGACTTCTCAAACTTCCATCAAAATAGGTCACTGCGACCTTATTTTTACCATCTTCTGCAAAACTGATTGAAGCTTGCCAATTTAGCTTTTCATGATGTGGATTATTTTTATATATTGAATTTGGTGGAATACATGACAGATTAGTACAACTCGATGTTTGCTCAAATGACCACTTACTATATACTCGTGATTTAAATTCTTCTCCTGTTTTCCCTATTCCCCTAACTCGAAAAACAACATAACCTCTTTCATACATTAAAGGAATTCTAAATGAATTTGATGTTGTTGTTATACGTGTACTATTTTGTTTAAAAATATTTTTTTCTAATTGAATTTGAGATGGAACTAATGGTACTGATAAATTATTACCATTATAATCATCTATATGAGTCCATTCTAATTCATATTCTTCGGCTCCATATAGATAATCCCAGCTAATTTCTACTTCTCCTCTTTTTTTATCTGGAGTATTAGATGTTGAATCATCTAAATCTGTTTTATTCACATTAGTGATCACACTCTTAACATCAAAATTATAATAGCGCGTTACTTCTATTTGTCCTTCAAGTTTAACTGGTGATATTGATAAATTAGAGGAATTAGTAATACTTTTAATTCTAATATTTAATCCATTACCGCCGTCAAATTGTATTAATGCTTTATTTTGATAAGATTTTGACGGATCATAATTTAATTGTAACTTTTGTGTTATTGTGTGTTTAATAAAAGCATTAGTGGATGCGTCATAAGTAAAGTAATCAGCATCAAAATCAATTGTAAATTCTGTATTCGAAGGAATCATTTTTTGATTCTTTTCATCAAACGAAAAAATTACCCGGTTATAAATTTTATAATTGGTAAATTGATTTTTCCATCCAGATGACTTTTCCATTACACCATATTTATGATCATATACTGAAAGTGAAGATCCATTACTAATTTCACTACCTGTCAACGATGCAGTATAAATTTCGATTCCTGCATTTGAATCAAATGAGAAAGCTAAAAATAGAAATAGCAATACTAGTACAAATTTATTTTTCATGTGTTTATCTTTATTCAATCGTATGTAAATCAGCTTCATTTTGATCTTTACAATTTACATTTGATTCATTACCTTATATCCCATATATTTTCCTACACCCAAATACCTATCACCTACTTTTTTTACAAAACGTTCAATACTAAACTCTGATTTTGAAAACGTTGGATCCAAATCTATATGTTTATAGCTAATAACCAATCTTGGTTTATCTTTTTTTCCTCCTTCTTCTACACTGATAGGTGTTGTATAATACAATATAATTTTTTTCACCAACCATAATTTGAAATCATAAACGATTCGTACCTCACTATATTCGGAATTACTTGGAATTACTATTCTATACTCTCTATGTGAATTATCCAATGTTACTAGTGATACTGAATTTAAATTTTTTGTAACTTTTTCAACTAAACCCATAACCTGTTCCAAATCAGGGCTTTCGGATTTTGATACGATTTTTAATAAAGTAATCATCTTATCTTCTTCATCAACAATAACATTACACTCAGAATTATGCAAAGACTCTAATTTACCTATCTGATAATATACATTTTCACCTTGTTGCTTTACTATTCCATACTGTGTATCCACTGGATCTTTTGAAGTATAACTTGAAAAACCTTGGTATACTGTTTGCATTTGTATTGAACTACGTTTTGAATATTCTTTGTTGAGCTTAACCAAATCTTTTGATTTATTGTCTTGACTTATACAATCAAAATTTAGTAAAGCAAAAAGTGTAAATAAAATAAAATGATAATATTGCTTCATACTATTTTTTTATGGTATTATTTCGGCTTTCTTTAATCGTCATTATTCCTCGTTGTGTTTCTTTCTTAACACGAACCAATGCTCCCTCTTCATCGTATTCATAGAATGTCGCATAATTGTTCTCATCCAATTCAGCAACTAATTTCATTGAAATTGGATCATATACAAATGATTTCATATTTGCCTCAAAAGGATGAATTCGTATATCATCAAAAAATACTTCATTGTTACCATTATTGATTAAATCAACTGAAATATTCTGAGCATCACTCGGGATTGTAAACTCTTGATATATTCGTTGCCATCCATCTATAATCTCACCTGTAGAGAACATGGGATCCAATGCGATATCATTTTCTTGAAGTTTAAATCGTAAAACAATCGCTGGGCCTGTATAACTTGTTAATCCGTTTTGAATTATATCTTCTTTAACCCATGCGCTTAAAACATATTTTGAGCCTTGGTATGGTGCAAAGGATTCAATACAATCATTACAGCTAATTTCAACTGGAATTGAATCTACAGGAGGTAATGGAATACATATTTTTCCATTAGCTAATGTCGCATCTATTTTACATGTACTGGAACAACTTGTTGTTAAAACTTTTGACATAACTACTTTTTGATCAATGCATGCGGAAGGGCGTAATCCTTCTTTCGCTTTATTTCCATATTGATCATTTACGTTAAACTTTACAGTATAAAGCTCTCCAGATTTTAAAGATGGAACTGAAGATACTAGTTTGCCTGAACTTGTAAGCGTTACATTAGTTGAATTATTACTAACAAATTTCAATTCTTTTGGCAATGAAAATTGCAATTCACTTGCTTCTGAAGTTATATTGCCATTATTTATTAATGAAACTGTTACTTCTCCATTCGATGAAACTTTGGTAATTGGAACTGAATTAGAAGTTTTGAAATTTAATTTAATATCTTTTAAATTTTCAAATCCTGCTATTAACAACCTGTCATCATTGTTTATTAAACTAGTTCGTTCATCACAATATTTAGTGTATGAAAAATTTAATTCTACATTTTTATCTGATGGGCTAAACTGACAATTAGTCTTAAATTTAAACTTCAATCGTATTGGCTTATTTACCGAATTTTCACTTTTGAATCCTCCAGCTATGTCCTTAATTTGAGCTGTAAGATCAATATTAATTTGATTGGTATTAACCATTTCATATTCGATTTTTCTAGTTGTATCATTTCCATATTGATAGGTAACCTCTTGGATTTCCATACCTAAGGGGAAATTTATAGTTGCAACATTATTATTTATGGATGTATAGCCACTTGAGTTAGATATTGTTGCTAAATAATAAACAGGATCACAAATTTGTATAGGAGAAATTGTTTGTGTTGTCTCAAAATTAGAATTTGTTAATAACATTTGAATCTCAGCATTATCATTTTTAACATCAATATTAAAATTGACAGGAGCGATCTGACATTCTGAAAATGGACGAGAAAATTGTTTCTTTAAACAACTATTTCCAATAAACATATTAAAAGGTAATACTTTATCATTATCTGTTAAAACTGAACATTTATCGATTTTAACATCGAAGGTTAGTTGATTTTGAAAATTGTATGGTAAATTACCGAAATTCACGATTGTATATTTTCCATTAACACCGTAATTGGATACTGTCCCAACTTGTTGACCGATTCTTACATTTGAAAAAATCAAATCAACAGGAAGAGTATTTTCAAATGCTATCCAAAAATTACCTAAAGTTCTATGGGTGTAATTGTAAAATGAAAACGTAACTGTTGAATTAGATCCTACTTTATTTTGATCAGAAAATTCAATATTATATTTATTAGTACTGTTAGGTTGAATAGAAATAGGTTCTAGTTTTGATGTGTAATACGAAAATTCACTCTGTCTATACAACTGTTGTGGTACAATTACTGATGAAGTTACATATGCATAATCTCTTCTTGAAAAACTTAGATTTACACTATTTGTTGAATTTCTTATAGAATTACAAGCAGAAGATTTTATATCAACTATACAAACTAAAATACTTTGATTATCATTTGCTATTAATGGTGATTTAGTTATATTAATCTTAAGAATTTTTGCTATGCTATCATAATTTTCTTCAATACTATATGAATCCACAGGATAATAATGTATCATATCTTTAGTACCAAGTGTATCCATGTCTTTGATGTTTGCAATTCCTAATTTCATAGAATTTGGTATGTAAACAAAATCACTTGGTACTTTAAAAATCTGTTCACCAACAAAATGAGTAACTGGTCGAAATTCATTTTCAAAATCAAATACATTTTGTTTTCCAGTAGATGTTGGTGCCATTCCAAATACAATTTTATTCGTACATGGATATAAATTGGAATAGGTATGTGTATATTTTTTATTAATAACAGACAGAATTGTAAATGTTGTTCCCCAACTATCTTTTCCGTGAATATATTCCTGGGATTTAAATAAAAACTCACCGCGCACATCCTCCAAATTAAATTTACCATTTTCAACCTGATCAATACGTATATGTAAATCACTCTCAAATTCTAAAGTAACACGAGTGTCGGAAGAAATTGCAGGAAATGATGTAGTAAATAAAATACTTTGGTAATTTCCTTCCGTTACATAACTGATTTGATTTTTGTTTACTATTAGAGTCGTAATAAGCTCTTTAGTTAAATCATTTATAACATGTATTTTACCTTCATTTGACTCAAAAAATCGATACGTAGACAAATATTTTATTTTTGCTACTATATTATCCCCACATTTTCCATTCGCAACACCAGAAATTTGACAATGTACAGAGTCATCTGTATACGCTTTTGATAAATCAATCTGATTTGTTGATGGAACTTTAGTAGTTAAATCAGCAAAATAATACATATTATTTTGAACCGGTCGATTAACTTTCCATCCCAGTGAAGATCGTTTAAAACTAAAGTTTGTAGTATTAAAACATCCTGAAGTTCCACATTGATTAGAGTGAAAGTAGGTTAATCGATTAGTTTTACACAAAGATTTTCTACAATCTTCTGTACCACAATATGTCAATAACTCGAATTCTAATCGTTGAGGTGTGGCTGAAGCGCAATCATTCGTTTTTAGTTGAATTTCATATTTTCCATCATTCCCAACATTACTTACTGAATGTGATATTGTTAAATAGGAAACACCATCATATATGTTATATTTTAAATTTGCAGGATTGATTAAAACGTTGTTATATTTTACATTACCTATTGTAGCAGTACCTGGAATTTTAAATTTAACTTCATAATTTCGATTCGCACAATTTTCAATCAATCCGTTTTCTCCATTTGTTGTTAGCAAATAGCCGGGAGAATAACTAAATGTTGTAAATTCATTTTCAATAACGTCTGAAGGGCCTTCGATAACCCGATTTGCTATAGTTTCTGATGAAGACAGGTAGCTATTATACACACCTTTACCTGAACCATAACAAATGTCATATACATTGAGATAAAAACTTAAAAGGTAATCTAAACCTGAATTTAAACCATTTGAACATAAATCTTTTAGTTTATATCTATACTCGATTTGAAAACTTTTACCAGGTGCTAAAAAATTAATTTTTGAATTATTTCTAGTCAAAATATCTAAACCAAATCCTGTGCCATCAAGTTCTTCATTTAACTGACCATTAAACTTATAAAACTGTTCTTTACCAGTTATTGAATCGGTATAAACATAATAAATTTCAAAATTTTCAATATTTTTAAAGTAATCAGACCTATAATCTGTAGTTATATGATAACCTGTAGCTGTTGTTTTATTTTCAACCAAATATCTTATTATTCCACTTGAACTACAATTGTTAGCTTTTAGTGTTTTATCTGAAATTATAGAATAAGAAAGCATCGGTGATTCAATTTTAACAGAAATAATTTCATCAAATTTTGCTCCTGATTTAAAATCACAAACTGAAGTATCATAACAAAACTGCTTCAATTCATAGGTAACATTTGCAGAAGAACATCCTATATAATTAAATACCACTTTAAAATCTAAAGTTACAGGCATAAAATCAAGAGAAAGAACAGACGCATCTATTTCGAAGAAAGCGGTATTAAATATTTCTGAACCTTGCAAATATGTCTTTTCAATATTATTGGCGATAAATGGAATATCTACAAATGTTCCGTCATCTTTTTTAACTTTTAATTTTTTTACACTAACTTCATTAACTGGGTAGGAATATAGAAATTTAACTTTTTTTGTTTTACTACCAAATAGCTGATTTAAATCTGTGAAACGTACTGCTCGCTCATTATCTGTATCTGCAAAAAAATCACCAGGTGCACCTAATTGAACATATTGATAATCTGAACGTGTATAATTAACTTTTGTAGTACTATTAGATTTATTATTGGCAGCAAAGGTTTGATTAGAATTGTTAAAATAAGTCAAAAGTGAAATTGTCTCAGAGGACTGAAAATTACAAGATATAGTCACATTAAAATATACTTCAATTACTGAGGATGCCGCTAAATTTAATGAAGAAGAAATATTTATAGTATTACCATCTTGTATGTGTGAATTAACTGAAACTAGATTACCAGAGTTTTTAACTTTTAAATTGGATGATAAGGAATATGATGTGGGCAATGTCAATTGTAATAAAATACCTTCAAGTGTTTTTGATTCAGTTGTCAAATTATTTTTTATAGTTATTTTAAATTCTTGCTCTGGCCCACAGGTTTGAACTGATTCATTAACCGATTTTAAATCAACTGAAATATCTGAATTTGAAATCGATGACTTAATATTAAATTCAAATGGTGTAAAATCATTCAAAGATTCTGCAAATGATCTATTTGCATTTAATAACAAATCAAGAATAACTAATAGTAAGAATAAATTGAATTTCATAATTAATAATTTATTTCATAATTTATTTAGGAGTTACAAAACATTTCTCTAATGGCTTAGTCAAAGTATGCTTAGATTTTGCAGGAACACTGATACTTCGCTTACCTGTATGCGAAGCCTTTTCTTTAACAAATGATTTTTGTTTTTTATAATTAAAATGTTCGTTACATCCTCCAAAATCATAATCTTCAAAATTATCAAAGGCAACTTCTCTATATTTTGCATTTGATGAAACTGCTGTAGGCAAAGTATTATGATAACCATAAGTAGCTGAAGAATATCTATTTAAAGCATCTTTATTCTCTAATTCTAAACCAAATGGACTATATATTGTTACTTCAGATGTCCAAGTCCAACCAGTATAATTTGGCATCCAACTCATTGCTGTATTACTACCTAACGGTGGCATCCAAAATGGACTAAATGTTTTATAAATTCCATCTTTTCTAATATTGGTATTATCATTTTCTCTTGTCTGTATCCTTTCAGTTAAATACAAATGTGATTTCAATGGTCTCCAAACACCTAATAATCCTTGTTTGTATGGATTAACTTTTGTATTTGGTGATAATCCACATTCACAAAATACTTTTCCAGTTTCTGTAAATTCAATAGAATTTGCATTTATAACCTGTTCAAAAACAAAATTATCTAGTATTTTATCAAAGTTTCCTTTTAACGGATTTACCTTCATTGTTACTTGACCAATTGAAGTTGATTGGATATTTCTTCTTCCTGATCGTAAAACTTTTATAGTAGCTTTAGTAAAACCTAATTCAGTTCCTTGTTCATCCATTAATCGTATTGAATTTGGATAAACTTCATAAACCCATGCAATCGTATTCCCATTTATTAATACTTCATCACCGGAAACAAAATATTTATTCGCATTTGGCAAATTTGTTATATCTACTCCATTTAGTTCTAATCCTATGTTTTTATATGCGTGTCCCATTCTATCATAGGCCCAATGAGCTGGGTAATTTAGGTTGTAAATTGGATCATTAAATTGATTAACAGTTTCTGTTACTAAAACTTCACCTGTGTATGCATCATATGCTAAATTTTTTGTAGATACTTTTGAACCTAAATCTTCTGCTATCACTTCTTCTAATATTCCATATTGATTAATTACTTTGGTTGCAGATATTGATTTAAATCCGGTCATTTCCCTACTAAAACCAGGTAATAAGATAGGTACAGCTATTGGGAAAATAGCAACTAAAAATGCATCTAAGTTTCCTTTTAATGAACCTGAGTAGGTTACAGTTTCAGATCTTCTACTATCAAGTACAAAATCATATTCTACACCCATTCTTCTTGTATCAACATAACTACCATTTGTATTAAATTTTGTTTTATTAATTACTAAAACATCATTATCTAGTTGATTCGTGGTTAAATCAGAATAGGTAGTTTTTGTTTTATATTTATAAGTAACCCTTGATATTGGTAAATCATTATTGTTTTCAGCATATACTAATTGTCCCTTCTGTTTTCCATGCATGTCATTCAGTATGACACTAAATCCTTGTGAAGCTGTCATAAAATCATTAACGTCAACTTTTAACATTTTAAATACAAATGGTGGTTTTTTCCTATTTGGATTTAAATTTGTATGTTCTACGATTGTAGGAAATTCTTTAGAAGTATAAAACTCATGTATAATTTTACCGGTCGCATTTCTATTGATATTATTGTATCTGAGATTTGTAACCGTCACTTTGCTATATCCAACACTTGGAGAAGGAAAGAAACTCTCTCCAAACGGAGTTTCTTTATATAATTTATCATCTGGAGCCAATGTCTTCTCTACTTCATATCTTACAGGATTTCTAAATGGATTTTCATCTCCTCCCATCATTGGTTCATAAGATGCTACTCCACTACTGATTACGTTACCCTTTGAATCTGTGGTAGTATAAGAATACTCTTGGCCATATTCCATTGTTTTACTTCCCTTAGCCATATCTTGCCACTCATCACTCATTTTAATCGATTTTACTCGATATCCTCCTCCTACTTTTTTGTATTCTGGTGAAAATAACCTAACATAGGATTTTTCTGGTTTAAACTTTTTAGAACAACTTCTTGACATTAAATTAAAATCCATACCTTCAACAAATTGTATAATTGATCTAAATACAGATGCCAATCCTTTTGCTACTTGAATTATACCATCTTCTGTTGCATCTGTTTTTCCATAAGCCACTTTTGGTAAATAGAGTTTAGTAAAATCCCAACCTGTTTTCGAAATAGAATTTATCGAATATACCCCTGAAAAAGATTCCTCTAATTCAATATATCCATAACTAAATTGATTATTCAATATTGTTTCCTTATTCCTTGCAACTCCTGCTGTTTTTATTTTAACATAACCTGGAACAAATTCATAAGCATCATTATCAGCAAATCTTCCTGACAGTTTCATAAAGAATCTAAAATACATGTCTTTGATTTGTTCACCTTTATCGTCTTTAATATATTTATTGCGTACAATTGCATCAGGATCCAACTCACGATCATCAATAGGATTTTGTAACTTAAAAAATAAAAATCTTTTAGGTCTTAAAGAATCATATAATTCTGGATTATTTATAATATCTGATGGATTATTCCCTACCCCATCAATTTTCATCATTTGCATAGCTCTCTTGTTTTGAACAAAAGCATAATCATCTGATTCAAATTCTAATTTTATCTTCCCACCTGAAGGCAATTTTATAGATGTCATGATCCATGCTGATGCATTTTTATCAGCTTCACTTCGGTTAGTTTGATCAACATAGGGAAAATCTGAAGTTGATGCAGGATCATCTGGTAACCCCTCAGGAGTTCCCAAATTTGGTTTATAATTTCCCCATCTATCATAACCTTTTAAATTATATGAAGGATTTTTTCCTTCATAATTAAATTCGTAAGCACTTAATTTACCTTTGTTTGAACTACCATATGTAAACCACAATTTTTTCAGTGTTAACTTTCCTCCTCCTTTAATATTGTTTGGTGTTCCTGGACATAAATCGTATGTGTATTCAAAATGTACAACTTTAATCGGAACGGCTTTTGATCCATTTTTAATTTTATCTTGTTTTGCGTATAATCTAATTTCTTTTAATCTTTTTAACGATTTACCAAAACCATCTCCACGTTGACTTGCTACACCATAGCTATCATCTCTATCTTCCAAAACAAATTCTGCAACATGTGTTTTTGTTACTATTGAATGCAAATACCAAATATCTTTCTCTCCATAGATATAACTTCCTTTATTGTCATTTTTTTCGGATTTCATACCTTCATTATAGTTAGCTTTTGTAAACGGTGTACGCCATTTATAGCCATCAATTCTAGTATAATTAAATTTTGTATAAGAACCATAATCTTCGTCTGAAGGTCCTTTAACATTGTCAACATCTACATAATCTGACGATAAAATCTCTGTAAGCAAATAAGAATGTGCAAATGCTGGCATAGTGGTTTTATTATAGTAATTATCTAATCCACTTGTATTATACCTACTATCCTCATCTTCATTGTAATCCACAACTCCAATTGATTCATTCCCAATACCATTTACTGCAAAGGATGACTCAACCTGTTTAGTATTATATGCTGGTATTCCATACACATACCTCGCACCATCATTTCTTAATGCTGTAAGTTCTGATATATGTTTTGAAGTATTTAAGGTTTGACCACCTTCAACTTCATATGAAACCCTTGAATATGTTTTGGTTGGAATATAATTACCATCTTGACCTAGTGTAAATTCATTACTTTTAAAAATCTGGATTGCTCTTGAAATACCACCTTGAGAAGCTTCCTGTCCATTTAAAATAGATATTGCTTGATTTCTTGGTTGTCTAATTGTGTTTAAATTATCCTTTCCATTTACTTTCTTTCCATCTACAATCATTGGATACTTTTCATCAAAATTGCTCCAAAATTCTGGCAAAGTTGGAACATCTGAATGATTTGTATCTATACCTACTTTAACTGCTTTAAACCCACCTATTGAATTAAAATATTTTTCATCTTCATCTATTGTTTTCTCGCCTGCTTGTTTATAATAATAATTTTCATAAAGGGGTGTTTCACTTGATTTTCCTTTCCATCTATAAATACCTAACACCGGATTATTATCCCCATTATTTTTACCAAAATATTTTATCGTCTTCCATTTACCTGAACGTGTATTGGTATAATTCCCATTGATATCTGCTCCTCCATGCACATTCCATCCAACACCTATTTCAATACCAGGTATATCTAATGAACCTCCTTCATTAATAACTTCATTATCATAAACCATTCCATTATGATTTCTAAAAGGACGATACATTCCACCTATACCTTGTCCTGAAACAGATAAAATATCATAGGTATAGTTAGTCAATGGTATCAAAGGTGTTTTTTCTGTAAATCCTCCATCTTTTTCACGATTAAAATCATGCATTGCATTATCTAATTCTTGACCATTTTCAGAAAATAAATAACCAAACGCTGGTACAGATGCCTCATGTGATTTTAAATGTTGTCCTGAGTAATAGCCATTTAATTTGATATTTGGATGGAATCCAAACAAAGCAACAGCCATAGTTAAGCTAAATGAGACATTCGTATTCATCATTGGCATAGTATACTGAGGAGTGTATGATGGCGATGAAAATGAAATACTTGAACCACCTATCGATCCAGAAATATTTCCTTCTGAAAATGTCTTGGTAACAACACCACCTTTATTTGTTTGACTTCCAGTTTCTTCACCTTTTGTTAACTCTCCCCATCTTCCTGCTCTTTTATTATCAACTAAAGATGCTCCTATAGTCATGGCTGATAAACCTGCTCTTGAATTAAATGGGGCTCCAATATTTACACCTAATTTAACTTCTTTATCTGATGTACTTTTAATCTTTGATTCAAAAGAAACACTTGGTGAAAGATCAACTCCATCTGATCCAGCTGCAGCTGATACACCAAGACTTCCTGACAATGGGCCTTTTGAACCATCTCCTGCGTTGATTGCCAAATTAGCTCCTAACTTAAATCCAAAACCATTATAATTATTATAACTTACTCCTAAATTTAATTTCATAGAAATCTTATCACTACCAAATAATTCAGCACTTATTGGTGTATTTATTCCAAATGTATTATTTGGTTTAGTGTTAAATTCAGTTTTTACTAATTCTCCATCGAAATCATCTGGTACACTTCGCATACTCCTATTTATTACACCTGGAGTTATGCTCCATCCCATTCCTACCCAAGAAGCTTCTTGATCCATGCTTGCACTACCGGAATATGAAATGTTTATTGGATATCCGCCAACATCAACTAATGGAATATTATAATTGAAATCTCCTGTGAAATTATCTACCATCTCTGATGTACCCACAGGTGTGAATCCTTGACTTTCAGGTTGGCTAGGTCCTCCAGTTAGTGCTAATACTGTACTTGGATAAATAATCTCTACTAGTAAATTTAATAACAGATAAACTGCTATACCCTTAGCTGTTTTACTTTCCCTAAACTTTATTATTCCCATATTACTTAGTAATTAATCTCGGTATTTTCTTAAATGACTCTTCCAACATATTAAAAGACAATATTTTATTAGAAAACAATCTATCTAAATACAATATTTGTAACGAATTATTTTTCTTACCTTTATTTTCAAACCCTAAAAGGAGTGTACAATAAGGCGCTATTCCATATGTTCTTTCGAAATGAAAAACACTACACGGTATTGTATCTTTATCTTTTACCATTAATAAATCCTGTTGCATAAAAAAAGAAAAATAAGCAACTCTTCCTCCAAACTCATCTGAATTTTTAACTCCTTCTTTTAATATATCTTGCTCTCCAGAATTTGTCTTTATTTTTAGTGTAAAATAGGTTACATCACCAAACTCCTTCTTTTCTTTTTCTACAAACTTTTTTGATAACTCAAGTTTTTCCTCAGATTTTGCTATCATATATTCAGCTGTTTTGAACTGAAGTTGGTATTCATTCAATCCCTCAATTGTAGTGATATTCAAACCATTCTTTGGATTCTCAAAATACTTAATATAGTCTATTGGTAATAATGATTTAGGGCTATCCATTTCAGCAATTTCAGTATTGCTATTTGTTTCTTTACAAGAGCAAAAAATAATAGATAGAATTAAAATTATAAAATAACGCATATTATATCTCGTATTTAAATCTCATATACACACTTTCATTTTTTGAATTTTTCAATTCTATTATATAATATTCTCCAGTGTTTAAACATGTGGGACTAGAAAAATTTAATTCAATTTTATTAATGCCATTTTCTACATTCACTTTCGGAGCAGAACAAACCCCTCCTCCTAGAGATCGCATAACCTCATTTTTTTTCATATCATAAATAACAAAATTTAATTGTGTGTTAGCGACAACTGAATATTCCTCTTCAAAAATGAAACGTAAAACACCTTTATCTGTCTCATAATATCCGCCATCTAACTTACGTAATGGTTTAGCGTAACTTATCTTTTTAAGGTCACTCTCATCTGCATTACAAAAATTCACTTTTAAATCTTCAATAGTACTATTCAGGTCTGACATTGTTAATTCAACATAGAGTATAGTAGTTGGATTTACTGCATCAGTAAAATTGGATAATAGAACCCCATTTTTATAATATTTAATAGCAGCACCTTCTCTTGATATTTTTATAATATCACCAACTTTATATGAAGTATATGTAATAGCATTATTTGATTTATATAAATTCTCTTGACTATAATCTTGTTCAATACCATAATCTATAGGTGTACCAAGATCATGATTCCCCTCTTTATGTCGTGATTTAGAAAAACCTATCATATACTTTGTCGACTTACTAGTTATTCTATATGAGATCCATCCATCTCCAATAAATGAATTACTTGAAGAAGCCCAACTGTTTTCGTTTCCTGTTACTGCAGTCTTTAATACAACGCCATCATTAGTATATTTCAAACCCTTTAAATACTGCCATTCTGGTGAAATCCCTATAGCTACTGACTTTGTAATTTTTTGAGTAGTATTTGAAGCGTCAGTTACTTCTAGAGTGTAATTACCTGCTCCAATTCCTGAAATATTTTTTGTTTCATGCCCTGTATTCCAATTAAAGGTATAAGGTGCTACACCTCCTGTAATGGTAGTTTCTATAGCACCTGAATTATCAACTGAACATGACGAATTAAAAACTTTAAATGTTACGTCTAAAGGAGGTACAGTTACCGTTATCAATACGGAACCTGAATTTGAACAGCCATTTGTATTAGTTACTAGCAAATTATATGTTGTGGTTGTGGTTGGACTTACAGTTGGATTTGAATTAGTCGAATTAAACCCTACTGGCATTGAACTCCATGCATAGGTATTTCCGTTAACAGATAATGCTCCTAACGAATGACTCGCTCCTAATGCAATAGTTGCATTGATTCCTGTATTAACTTGTGGTTTACTATTTACATTAACGATTGTTGACTGACCGATACTTTTACAATCATTTGAAATAGAAAATAAAGTATAAGTTCCACTATGTATACTACTAGCATCAGACGTAACCAATACATTCAACAAATTAGATGTGAAATTATTAGGGCCAATCCACTCATAGGTAGAAATCGAGTTTGATTCACCAGTTAATAGTAATGGGTTCCCTTCACAAACATCTATCGTTGATAATGTCTGCGGAGCAACAGGTCTATTTTTAACTATCACACTTGTAGTTGTACTTACACTAGGGCAATTCAAAAAATTAATTGTTAATGTATAATCCCCACTCATTAAATCGGTAGCTACTGTACTTACTATTGGATTTTGGCTAGAACTTGAAAAATTATTAGGACCTATCCAATTGTATGTTGCTCCTTCAATAAAATTTGATGTTAATGATAACTGATTACCAACACATACAGGCCCATTATTTCCTACTGTTGGTGGATTTGGTTTATTATTTATTATTACGATTGTTGATATTGGGGCACTTGTACAGCCATTAACTGTAGCTGTTACTGAATATGTTCCTGCCATTAAAGATGTTACTTTTGAGCTAACTGATGGATTTTGAATTGTACTTGTAAAACCATTTGGTCCTGTCCAAGAGTAGGTTGCTCCTGCTATCGTATTTGAAGTCAAAGACAATGGACTACCAACGCAAACTGGTCCAGTGTTACCTACAATTGGCACATCAGGTATTAAGTTCACAGTAACCAATGAGCTTGATGAATTAACAACACATGTTCCCGATCCAATTTTAGCGCGATAATATTTTGAAGAGGTTAATCCTGTTGCAGAATAACTGGAACTTGTAGCTCCTATTATATCTGTAAAAGTAGTATTATCTGAAGACGATTGCCACTGAATAGGTGATCCTATATTTCCTGTCAAGGACAAGGTAGTGCTTCCATTCGTACAAACACTTGATGGACTTGCACTCGTAGTACCTCCAACATTCGCGCAGGTATTGATGGTAAACTGAATGTTTGAAAAACGTTGTAATCTTCCTCCTGCTTGATAGGTGGCTGGAAAACTGTAATCATTATAATCATACTTAGTTCGGTAAATAGTACCTCCTGCTTGACTTGTATACCTTGTTTGAACTGCACTTGTATAAGAAGAACCATCCCTACTCTCGATTAAGATTTCTAAGTTGTCTGTTCCATTATAAGCAAATGGGGTTGAAAGTGGTATGGTTTTCCAACCCGTTGATCCAAATGTGATGCTTCCACTATAAACCAAGGTAAATCCAGTTGTACCTGGATAATATTTATCGGCAAAACTAGACGCAGAGCTATGTCTTATGTACACTTTTTGATTATCTAATGTGTAGGAAGAACCTGAGTTCGTGACATAATATCCAATCGCACTTATCGATCCTGCAGCACCTAGTTCACTTTTCAAATACAATTGACTACTCCATCCATAATTAAAATAGGTTTCAAAGGGATTTGAATAATCAGTAGAAGTACCTGTACCAATAGTAACGGTGGTTTGTGCTTGAATCGCTTCCGTATAAATGGCAAATACAAAAATTACTAAGAAAAAATAAATACTTCTCATTACTTCAAATTGCTTAATCCCTGACAACTTCATCTTTTTTGCGTATGTATTTACATTGCTCAGACAATGCATTATACAATACATCTTTTGTTCGTATATTTTCTGCATCATAACCTTTTGAGGCAAAATGAAAAACAAAACTATCCTTATTAAAATCTCCTATATATTGTACATATAATCTTCCTTTTATTGGCTCATACGTCGCAACTGTGATCGATGCATAGGTCAATGCAATTTCTTCAATTTGTGTTTGACAATTTTTATTCCCATACAATCTAATAGAGGTCGTATCTTCTTGCGCAAAAAGAAAATGTCCGATAAACGATAAGAAGAATGTAAAAAAGATATCTTTTATTTCCATGTTTGTCTAAATTGACTTATTTATAATCAAATCAAGCAAATATAGAGCAACCAACATTAAATTTCACCAAAAAACACTATAAAACAATACGTTACAGTAAAAACACGTGTAAAATCAGGTAATTTTACGTGCTAATTTTCACCTTGTAAATAACAAAAATGAATGAAAACAAAGAATTATTTCCAAAAAAACCAAGGAAAATAAATTAGTATAGTTTGAATAAAACCAACCGTATTAAAAAGAAAAAAGCCCATTCAATAAATGAAATGAGCTTTTGGAAATTAAGAAAAAAGAATAGCTTTTCAACCGAATAAAAAAGAAAAACTTTTAAAATTCATTTTCAATACCATACAAGATTAATTGAGAGAAATTATCTAAATTTAATTTTTTCATAATTTTAAATCGATGTCCCTCTACGGTTCGTATACTGATATTCAACTCAGTAGCCACTTTTGCATTCGTATACCCTTTAACATACATAGAAATAATCCCTACTTCTCTTCGTGTAAGAAGCTCATTGTTTAAATAAATTCGTTGAGCTTTAGTATTCGACTTGATCTCATTAAATAACAAATTTGAGGCTAGTGTACTAAAATATTTTTTTCCATTGCTTACGGTGTCTATAGCATCAATTAATTCTGCTGCAGTACATGTTTTTAGGACAAAACCTGAAGTTCCGTATTTATATGCCTGTCGAACAATGTAATCATCGTTGTGCATCGTTAACATGACAGTTGGTGGAGCAGATGAAAGAGCTCTTAATTTTTTCAACGTTGCAAGTCCATCCATAATTGGCATCGTAATATCCAACAAAATAAGATCAATAGGTACTACTTTAATTTTTTGCAAAACCTCTTCCCCATTCGCTGCTTCATGAAAATCAAAGCTAAATGATTTCTGTTCATTCAACATAATGATGATTCCTTCTCTAACCAAATGATGATCATCAGCAACTAGTATGCTAAGTTTTTTAGACATAATATTTAAAATTTAAAAAAGTGCCTTCTGAAAGTTTACTTTTAAGTTCATAGTTTGCATTTAAAATATGAAGTCTATGAACCATCGTATTTAAACCGTTTTTGTGTTTGAGTTTTTTTTCATCAAAACCAACGCCGTCATCCCGTAATTCAAAAACAAAAACTTTATCCTTAGTATTGGATTTTATAGAAAGGGTAATATTTTGGGCATTTGAATACTTAATTGAATTTGTTAAAAATTCTTGAATAATACGATATATTAACAGTTCTTTCTCTTTAGACGGTATCGATAACTTCGTTTTTTTATACTCATAGTTGATGACTGAACAATGTATGAGATTTAAATTTTGAACCAGCTGATCTACAACTTCAAACAAATCATTATCTAGAATATAAGCAGGCATTATATTGCTTGAAACATCTCGTAATGTTTGTATTGACGATTCATTTTGATTTATTATTCTTTCTAGAAATTTGTCGAACCTTGGAGAATTTCTATCCATAGTGCGTAATGATTCTAAAAATAAATGAATGCCATTTAATTCTTGACCAAGTGAATCATGCAAGTCATAAGCAATTCTTTTCCTTTCATTTTCTACACCTTCAAGAAATGCATTCATACGAATAATTTCATTTTGTTTTATTTCAGTAATATCTTCAGCAATGAAAATAAATTGAATGGTTCCAGCATTTTTTAATTTATAGATCTTACAGAGATAATAATTCTCTGTATGCTTCTTCTTTCGGTGAAATTGAAAATGTACTACTTCTTGTTTTTTAGAACTCGCTAAAACATGTGTGTTTTCAAAAGCTGTATTAGGTAAAAAATCAAACACATTTTCAACAACATCAGATGATTTTATATTCAAAAAATGCAAACCAGATGAATTAATTAATTCAACATTTCCATGCTGGGTATATACTACAA
>JBKCEW010000007.1:0-25848 GCA_046304235.1 Crocinitomicaceae bacterium
TCCCAGGTATGTAACTTATTTTTTAAATTCAATAAAACCGATTATTATACGTAATCGGTTTTTTTATTCAAAAATTATTTTTTCTGAATAAAATGAATTTTCGTTTGAAATCTCCACAAAATATATTCCTTTTTTAAACTCATATGTATTTAATTTAAAAGAAGTATTTTTCTTGATTGACTTTACAATTCTTCCTTCTAAATCAATTAATTTAAAATAATAGTTCCCAGGATTGGAAATCTGAATTGTGAGTTCTGATTGACAAGGGTTTGGATATAGTTTGATTTTTTCATCATTTATATTCAAAACATTTGAAAAATTTGATGTTTCATGTAAAATATTATTGTTTGGATCTATTGCCTTAACGTATGCAATTTTAAGCGAATTCGGAAAAATAAAAGTTTCATGGTTTTTAGAAATATTTAAACGTAAAAGTGTATCTGATAAATTTTCCCTAGCTAAAAGAACTTCAATAGGTGTCGTAAATAAAGTTGTTTCGTTAGATGTTGTCGTTTGTTGTATATGAATTTTAGTTTCCAGCCCTTTTTCAGTTTGAAAAGAATAAACGGGGTATCCTTGGCCATAATACCATTCATCAAAGAATTTAGTAAGATCTATTTTACAAATTTCCTCAACCGTATTTTTAAAATCAAAAGCACTTGCAAAAGAATGACTAAATTTTGCTTGGTATTCTTTTAAGGTTTTAAAAAATAAAGAATCATTATTTATTAAATATCTTAAGGTGTGAATTATCAAAGCACCTTTGTCATAAGTTAATTCTCTTGAGAAAATACGTGACTCATTGAGTGTATCTTGAACATATACACTACCTGTTTTAAACTTTTTTGCGCGTTGTATGAATGAACCAAGAAGCAAATCTTTCTTTTCTGGAAATAATTTCTCATACATCAAATATTCTGAGTAAGTAGCAAATCCTTCATTTAACCAAATATCACTGAAAGACGAACATGTTACATGATTTCCAAACCACTGATGTGCTAATTCATGGGAAACTAGGTAAGGGTCAAAACTATTAAGCGTAGTCATTGTTTGATGCTCCATACCACCATTAATAGTACTCAAACAATGCCCGTATTTTTCTTTATTATAAGGATAAGTGCCAAAAAGCGAAGAGTATAATTTTAAATATTCTCCTGTAAAATCAATATTTTTTTTTGAGTTTTTAAATACAAGTGAATCGGAATATATAAAATTTTGAACTAAAAAAGAATCTTTTAAACCGGGTAAGGAAGTTTTAAACGAATAATCCAAATAAGGCCCTACAGAAAATGAAAATAAATAATAGGTCGTAGGGTATCTTGTTTTCCAGTGAAATTTAATGTTTTTACTATCTATATTTTTTTTTGAAATAAGCATACCATTAGATCCAACTAGATTTGGATTTTCCGTTGTAAAGTAAAGGTCTGCACTATCAATTTTATCATTTAATGATTGTTTACTTGGCCACCAGTCAGATGCGCTGAAAGGCTCACTTAAAGTGTAAGTAACTAATTGTTTTGTGTTTGGGTCTGTTCCATTGATTACACCTAGGCCTCCCATAAATTGACCTTGAGTATTATTTATTTTTCCATGATAGTATATACAAATATTAAATTCTTTGTGTTGGTTTGGAATTTTTAATAAATAATTTTTTCTGTAAAAATTTGTATTAGAATTGTTTAATAGGATAGAATCTATAACATAATTAGGATGTAGTTCAAAAAGTAGACTATCTGTTTCGTTTTCAAAATAACCATATTGAATGACATTTCCGCTAATTTCAGTATTCTGATTATTAACTTTTAAATCCATGACAAGATAGGTAATGTTGAATTTATTCATTCGCACTAACTCAGAATTTTGTAAGTTAACAGATTTTAGTTTTCTATTAAAATTTCTTGATTTTGAACAAAAGTTTTCTTGACTAACACAATGAAGTAAAAAGCTTGAACAAATAAAAAATGATAAAAAAAACTTCATCTCCAAGGTGTTTTAGTAATTAAAATACTATTGTTCAAAGATATTCTTTCGTGAGAGAATATTATAAACTAAAGTTAATACTTTTATACAGTTTAAAATTTGAAACATGCCTAAAATAATTTCATTTATAAGTAGAAAAGGAGGAACTGGAAAAACTACAAATGCTATAAATTTAGCTTCCATGTTACACAGTTTAGGGTATAAAGTAATGTTAGTAGAAACGGATACTAACTATACACTTAATACTTTGCGAAAAATGGAACTGTTTAAAACAGGTGCAAATGACAAAAACATGTTTCAATTAGTTGCTTCTGAAGATCATATAGTAGCAGATGAAATTCAAAAATATCTCAATTCAACTGTAGATTATATAATACTTGATACTGCTGGTAAAACTACAGATGTTTTTATTAAAACAATCTGTATGCATTCGAATTTAGTAATAGTACCTACGAGTTTATCTCAAAATGACTTATTGGTGACTTATCAAACAGTTGAGGATTTAAAACCAGCAAGAGAATTAAATAGTAAATTAAAAATAGCTGTATTACCAAATAGAATTCATGGGGCAACCAAGTCCAAGACGATAAGTGCTTCATTAGAAGAGCTGGATGCAGTTTTACTTACAAATTTTGTACCCGCAAAAAATATGTACGCCCAATTTAGTACAATTATGCCTGAAAAAGATTATTTAGGAATTACAAAAGAAATTGTAAATTTGTTATAAATTCCAATTAAATGGCTAAAAAAACGAATACTCTAACAGACTTAACCAAATTTTTAGCTTCAGAGCAAAATGCTATAATAGCTGATGCTCCAATAGACACTCCCTCCTTTTTACAAAAGGAGCCAATAACTTTGATTGATACTCCAGAATTACAACCAGCTGAATTTAAAACCTTTGAGAAAGATGTTCAAAAGTTTATTGATTCTATTGCTCTTCGTGAAACAAGTTTTGATGAAGTAAATGAACTTATCAAAACTTTAGCTTTAGATCATAAAATGTCTGTTCAGCAAGTACTTATGTTACTTTATTATAAAAGTATTATGCCTTATTCATTGGTAAATTGGTTGGATTGGACTGCTAACATTCAAAAAAGTTATACTCTTTTTATGAGTGATTATCAAAAAAAATGGTGGAAAAGGTAAATTATCCCTTTCTGCTACCAATGAAAAGCATTTTCTTTGAACCATTTGTTTTGAGATCGTAAAGTTTGCTCTATAACATCTCTTACACAACCCTGTCCTCCATTTAATGGAGATTGATAATGGCATATATGTTTAATCTCAATCGCTGCATCTTGAGGACATGTTGCTATACCGACTTTTTCCATGACAGGATAATCAGGTATGTCGTCACCCATATACAATGCTTGTTCGTCCGTGAATTGATATTTTTCTTTACATTTTTCGTAAACTTCTATTTTATTTGATGAACGTAAAAATACTTCATGAACACCTATGCCTTCTAATGCCTTTTTTAAGTATTCTGAATCTCCACCAGTTATAATTAATATTTTAAAACCTGCTCTATTTGCATACTGTAATGCATACGCATCTTTAGTACTTATTGCTCGAACAAATTCATCTTTCATTACATAGACCTCTCCATTCGTTAATACACCATCTATGTCAAAAATTAAGGTTGTAATCTTAGGTAATTTTTCTTTGTAACTAATCATGGTAAGCGGTTTTAATACTTTCAGTAATTATTTTATAAATTTCTTTTGATTTTCCATCTAACATAGAGAGATGTTTTTCTATGGTATTTAAATCGTTTCGTTTAGCTGGACCTGTTTGATTATCAAATGGATTAGAGGTTAAATTTTTCTTAAAAGTTTCTTCTAACAAAGGAAGTAAATTTTTCCAATCTATTCCGTTCTTTTCTGCTTCTTTTTTTCCTAAATAGAGTAGGTGATTCGTGAAGTTATTGACGAAAACGGCTGACAAATGGTATTTTTTTCGTTCTTCTGAAGTAATTAGTGAAACATTAAAGCTAATTTTTTTTGCTAATGAAATTAGATTGTTTTCAAGTGTTTTATTTGTTGCTTCTATGAAAAAAGGTACTTTATTAATTTCTAAAGCATCTGATTTTCTGAATGTTTGTAATGGATAAAAAACACCTATATTTTTTCCTTTAATCTGTTTTAATTCAACTGAACCAGAGGTATAAGCTATATTTAAACAAGTAATATTATCAATTAGTTCGTAAATCACATCATCTGGTACACATAATAACACTAAATCAGAATGAGATAGTGATTTGAGTTCATTTGTTAAATTGGCGCTTAAAAGTTCAGCTAATCGATTACCTTCAATTTTATTTCTAGCATATACATAGTTTATTTTTTTTCCACTATTTATTAATGCAATTCCTAGATGATAAGCTACATTTCCTGAACCAATTATAGATATATTTTGAATCAATTTCATGTTAATTAAAGAGGCCACCGAATAGGCAGCCTCTTTTATTATTTTATTGTCCGTGACATTGTTTGTATTTCTTTCCACTTCCACATGGACAAGGATCATTTCTTCCAATTTTAGGTTCAGTTGAAACTATCGGTTGTCTTTTGGGAGTTTCTTCTACGATTTCAGCGTCTTCAATACCATCATTAATCATTGCGTGATCGTAGTGGTTTTCTACTTTCACTTGCTGATTAGTTGTTTTGATATTTTCAACTTCGTACGGAATATCCATTTTTAATAAAGATTCAACTGTTTGAAGGTTTAATCTACTTAACATTCCTTTGAATAATTCGAAAGATTCTAATTTATAAACGATTAGTGGATCTTTTTGCTCATAAACAGCTTGTTGAACAGAAGTTCTTAAGTCGTCCATTTCACGTAAATGTTCTTTCCATTCATCGTCAATCAAAGCTAGTGTAATGTTTCTTTCAAAAGCTTTAACAAGTGCTTGTCCATTCGATTCATACCCTTCTTTTAAGCTAACAATCATTTGCATTTCTTTAATTCCATCTGATAATGGAAACAAAATGTTTTCGTATAAATTTGAAGGGTTCTCATATACCGCTTTAATTTGTGGATATGCTTTTTGTATGATACGATCGTTTTTGTGTTTATAGTGTTTTTCAACTTCGTAATATATTTTTTCAGTGATAATCGTTTTATCTAACGTTGAAAATTCTTCTAGTGAAACAGGACTTTCAATTCCTAGTACACGGAACAATTCAAACTTGAATTCATCGAATTGTTTTGAGAGAGGGTAGTTGAAAACAATATTTTCAGCAACATCATAGAACATATTTGAAATATCCAATGATAAACGATCACCAAATAAAGCGTTTCTACGTTTTTTGTAGATTGCTTTACGTTGTGCACTCATTACATCATCATATTCTAACAAACGTTTACGCATTCCAAAGTTGTTTTCTTCCACTTTTTTCTGTGCACGTTCTATCGATTTAGAAACCATGCTATGCGTAATGACTTCTCCTTCTTGTAATCCCATTCTATCCATGATTTTAGCGATTCGTTCAGAACCGAACTTACGCATCAAATCGTCTTCTAGTGAAACAAAGAATTGAGAAGAACCTGGATCTCCTTGTCGACCAGAACGACCTCTTAACTGTCTGTCAACTCGTCGTGAGTCATGTCTTTCTGTACCAATGATTGCAAGACCACCAGCTTCTTTTACTCCTTCACCTAGTTTAATATCGGTACCACGACCAGCCATGTTAGTAGCAATTGTAACAGCACCTGCTTTACCAGCCATAGCAACAATTTCTGCTTCTTTTTGGTGGTATTTAGCATTCAATACTTGGTGTTGAATTCCTTTCATTTTTAAAGAACGGCTTAAGAATTCTGAAATTTCTACCGTAGTAGTACCTACCAGAACAGGTCTGCCTTCTTTTACCAAACGCTCCGTTTCTTCAATAACTGCAGCAAATTTTTCACGAGCTGAACGGTAAACTAAATCGTTTAAATCTTTACGCTGTATGTTTCTGTTTGGTGGAATTACTACTACATCTAGTTTATAAATATCCCAAAATTCTTTTGCTTCCGTTTCAGCTGTACCCGTCATACCTGCTAGTTTGTGGTACATACGGAAGTAGTTTTGTAAGGTAATAGTTGCGTAAGTTTGCGTTGCTGCTTCAATTGTTACGTTTTCTTTTGCTTCGATTGCTTGGTGAAGTCCGTCAGAATAACGTCTACCTTCCATGATACGACCTGTTTGTTCGTCTACAATCTTAATTTTACCGTCCATAATCACATATTCCACTTCTTTTTCAAAAAGGGAATAAGCTTTTAATAATTGGTTTACCGAGTGAATACGTTCAGATTTAATACTAAAATTTCGTATTAAGGCATCTTTACGATCCACTAATTCTTCTGTAGAGAGTTGTTCTTTTTCTAATTGACTAATTTCAGATCCGATGTCTGGAATAACATAAAAGTTCGGATCACCACCTTCAGAGATAAGATTGATCCCTTTTTCTGTTAATTCAACTGTATTTTGTTTTTCATCAATCACGAAAAATAATTCCTGATCGATTTTTTTCATGTTTTTACCTTGCTCTTGCATGTAAAAATTTTCTACTTTTTGCAAGTGAGCTTTGATACCTGGTTCAGATAAGAATTTGATTAATGGTTTGCTTTTAGGTAAACCTCTGTATGCACGTAATAATGCAATACCACCTTCATCTAACGCTGTTTTCACATCCTTTTTATCGTCAGAAGGAGCATTAATTACAGCTAGTAAGTTTTTAGCTTCAACCAAAACTTGGTTAACATATTTGCGTTGAGCATCCACTAAACGTTCTACACGTGGCTTTAAATCAATGAATTCATGTTCATCTCCTCTTGGTGTAGGTCCAGAGATAATCAAAGGTGTTCTAGCATCATCAATTAATACTGAATCGACCTCATCGACAATCGCAAAATGGTGTTCACGTTGAACTAAGTCTTCTACGTTACTTGCCATGTTATCTCTTAAGTAGTCAAATCCGAATTCGTTATTTGTACCAAATGTAATATCAGCTAAATAAGCATTTCTTCTTTCTTGTGAATTTGGTCTATGTTTATCGATGCAATCTACAGATAATCCATGGAATTGGTACAAAGGTCCCATCCATTCTGAGTCACGTTTTGCAAGATAATCATTCACTGTTACCACGTGAACGCCTTTGCCAGAAAGCGCATTTAAATAAACGGGTAGGGTAGCCACCAATGTTTTTCCTTCCCCAGTTTGCATCTCAGCAATGTTACCTCTATGTAATACAGCACCACCCATCAACTGAACGTCGTAATGTACCATATTCCAGGAAACAGGAGCACCTGCAGCAGTCCATGAATTAAACCAAGTTGCTTTTTCACCGTTTATTTCAATACCATCTTTTTGATTTGATAAAAGACGGTCAAATTCTTGAGCTGTAACAGTTAATTGTCCATTTTCCGCCCATCTTCTAGATGTTTCTTTGATAACTCCGAAAGCTTGTGGTAATATATCAAGTAGAACAACTTCAATGGCTTCATTTACCTCTTTTTCGAGTTTTTCTATTTTTTCAAATAAACGCTCTTTTTCATCAACATGTGTAGATTCAGCTTGCGATTTAATTCGTAGTTCATCAATCTCTTTTTCTAAATCAGTAATGGCATTTTGAACTAGTTGTTTAAATTCAGCTGTTTTGGATCTTAATTGATCATCAGTTAAACTTTTATACTCTTCAAAAAAAGAATTTGATTTATCAATAAAAGGTTGGAATTCTTTTCTTTCTTTAGATGTTTTATCTCCAAAAATGGATTTTAAAATGTTTGCAATCATTATTAAGGTCTTTTTTGTTATTCAAAAATTTTAGCTTCAATAGGTTTATTTACCTCAATGGCTGTCATTTTTCCATCTAACAATAGTCCGTCCATGGCAAGTGTCATTGATTTAGGGAAAATGATACCATTAACTGGTTCAAAATTTGAAAAAGTGGAAACTTCTTCTTTTTCACCTTCTACATCAATAGTTTTCACTTTCATAAAAGTTGCAACATCGTAATAGTTTGTGAATTTTTTGATACCATCTGAATAGGTAAGTACATATACTTCCTTTCCATTTAATTGATCAATACCGATTAATTCATAATTTAAGTTATTTGATTTTAAAATAAACTCAGGAAAAACGCTCACAGTTTTCTTTTTTGCCTCGATTTCAATAGCAGTCATATCCGATTTTCCTGTTTGGCTATTCATTTCATATCCTTTATTATTTGCAAAGACATGTTTTTCAACTAGATTACCTTGGATTTCAATAGTAAATGTTTCTTTTCCGCTTTTATGATAATAATTATTAACTAATAAGTCTACAGGAATTTGCGGAGTAGTCATAGTCACCTGTTGGTGGTAAGTTTTGATTTTATTGATTTTTTTTAATCCTTTTTTAACATCTTTTTCTCCAGTTATAGCAAGTAAATACCTGTCTATAAGTTTATCTTTCGATATAGTAGCTTTTTTTATTTCTGCTACAGGTTGTCCAAGTGCATCTACTTTTTCAATGATACCATCTGCATCAAATTGCTTTAATTTTTCTGATATATTAGGATTACCAACAACAATAATATTTGCATTTTCAGCAGTTAAATATTGCTTTGCAATTTCTAAAATTTCTTCTTTAGTCAACGCATCCAATCGTTTTAAATAGTTTTGATAATGATCCTTAGGTAGGTTGTATTTTATTGTACTTAAAGCAAAACGAGCAACAGTAGATGGACTTTCTAACGAACGACCAAAACTACCTGCCATAGACGCTTTAATCGTTTTTAGCTCTTCTTCAGTAACTAATTCTGATGTGATTTTTTTTAGTTCAATTAAAATTTGTGCGATAGCACTATCAGTTACTTCTGTTCTGAAATTTCCGGAAATAGAGTAATAACTTCCAGCATCACCAACTACTGAATTTGAATAACAACCATAAGTATAAGCTTTGTCCTCACGTAGATTTTGAGTTAAACGCGCTCCAAAACCACCACCACCAAAAATACCATTTAAGGCATTTAAAGCTAGATTGTTCTTGTCACCAGGTTTAATATTAATTGGAAATGAAACGGTTATAACTGATTGTGGTGCATTTTGTTTACTTACAAAAAGGACTCTATTCCCTTTGTGATTAAAACCAGGATCATAATTTGTGATAGATTTATCACCTCCTTTAAAATCTTTAAAAAATTTATTAAAGTAATTTGTTACTTGTTCTTTGGTAATATCTCCTACCACAACTAAATAACTACCTGTAGGAGTAAACATTTTTTTATAAAAAGCAATTACATCATCGCGTGTGATATTTTTAATTGAATTTTCAGTTTCAATCTCACCATAAGGATGTTGATTTGGATAATTGGCTCTAGCTTCAGCATTACTTGCCATAGCACTTGGATTAGCCATATCAGACTTAATACCATTTAGCTTTTGTTCTTTGATTCGATTAAATTCACTTTCCGGAAAAGTAGGGTTAAGCAAAACATCACTCATTAAGGTTAACCCTTTGTCTAAATGTTTAGTAAGACAGCTAAGTGATATAACATTGTAACCAGTTCCTATTGAAGCACCGATAAAATCAGATTCTAAATCAAGTTGATCTTTTGAACGAGTAGTTGTACCTGATTTTAAAAGCTCGCCAGCTAAATTTCCAACACCCGCTTTGTTACCCTCCAGCATTAAATTAGATCCCATTTCCCATAAAAAAGAAACTTTTGGAGTCTTATGATTTTCAGAAAGTACAACAGTTACACCATTTGGGAGTGTAAAAACTTGAGATTCTTTAATATTTATCGTAGGAGCAGGAGCACTTTTAGGCATTATTGTTCGATCTAATTGACCGAAGGCTACTGAATTTAAACAAAGTAGACCAACAAAAATTGCTTGTTTTTTCATTTTATATAAAATCTTTTATTATTGAGCTTTTGGTAAGTAATAAAGAACTACACGCGCATCCTTGGTGTAGTATTTTTTAGCAACACGAAGAATATCTTCTCTTGTAACTTTTAAATAAGCGTCTAATTGCTGGTTCACTAAGTTTGTGTTTTTTCTATACATATAATTATCTGCAAGATCTTCAGCAATTTGGGCAACAGAAGTATTCGAAGATGCAACACTGTTTTCGTATTGGTTTAATACTTTTTGCAATTCATCTGAAGTCACAAGTTCTTTCTGGGTTAATGCAATTTCTGAATCTAACGCATTTAATAATGTATCTAGATTAATTCCATCAACACCAATACCTGCTACCATTGCCAAACCTTGATGTTCCATGGGTAAGCCATAAGCAAAAGCTTCAACCGCTATTTGTTTTTTCTCAATGATGTTTTTATTCATTCTTGAAGAAGCACTTCCGCTTAGTACATCGTTTAGAATTTGAAAGGCAGGAAAGTCTTTATCATTTTGAGAAGGACATTTGTAACCAACAAAAACTGCTGGGAGTTGAATATTATCATAAATCGTATCTACTTCTTGTTTTTGCAAAGATTCTTCAAAAGCAGATGGAGAGGGAATTTCTGTTTTAATTGCTGCATATTTTTGCATCAATTTTACTGCTTCAGGATTTTTTGAGTTGAAATAATTTTTTTGATCAAATTTAGACTTTTCAACACCATATTTAGTTTTAAACTCATCCTCCTTCAAGCTTAAGAAATCACGATATAAATTAATACCTTGACCTGCAGGAATGCTACCAAAATATTTTTTTATCAACTCTTTGGTTTGAGGAATGTTTATATCACCTGCGATAGATAATACAGCATTTGCAGGAACATAAAAGGTTTTATAAAAATTGACATAATCTTCCTCCTGTGCAGCATCCAAGTGTTCCATACTTCCAATTGGAACCCAGTTGTAAGGGTGTTTTTTGAAAACGCGAGAACATAAATTAGCTAAATTAGCTCCATAAGGTTGATTATCTACGCGTTGTCTTTTTTCTTCTTTCACTACTGATCGTTGTGTTTCAATACCTTCTTTTTCAACACGCGCATGTAAAAGTCTTTCACTTTCTAACCATAAACCTAATTCCAATTCATTCGAAGGAAGTAACTCATAATAAAAAGTTCTATCTTGAGAAGTGTTTGCATTTAATGCTCCTCCTCGTTTTTCAACAATTTGAGCATAATCTCCTCTTTTAATGTTTTGAGAACCTTCAAATAATAAGTGTTCAAAAAAATGAGCAAAACCAGTTCTGTCAGGTCTTTCATTCTTTGAACCAACATGATACATGATGGTAACTGCTGTCATTGGTACGGAATGTTCTTCATGCAATATAACATGCAAACCATTCGGTAAATCGTATTCTATGAAATCGATTTTTTTCTGTTGAGACCATGTGGAACCTGCTAAAAGAAGTGCAGACAGGGCAACAAGGTGTTTTTTCATATAGATTTTATTAGTTTCTAAATTATATAAGATTTCAAATATACATATTAAGATTTAGTGTTTTAAAGTTCATTGCTGTTAAATATATGTAAAATTCAAAAACACGATACTTATTAACAATTGTTGAAAACTTCGGTTGAAAACCTGTTGTTGAAAACATTTTTGATGTGGAAAAACAAGACTAAATTTTTAACCTTCAACCAAGCCTCTTCATTTATATTCGCAACTTATTAAAAACACGAAAAATGAAAAAAGTATTCAACTTGAAAGTTATTTTCACTATTTGTGGAGTATTATTTTTAATGCTTACTTCTATCATGTCTGAAAATGAAACTTACGTTCAGACTGGTAAAGCATCCTATTATTCGAGAAAATTTCAAGGTAGAGAAACAAGCTCAGGCGAAATTTTTAAACACAATAAGTATACCGCTGCTCATAAAACATTACCATTCGGTTCTATCGTAAGAGTGGTGAATATGGAAAATGATTCAATTGTTTATGTTAAAATCAACGACCGTTTACCTAAAACTTCTAAAAGGTTGATTGATTTAACACGTAAAGCAGCTAAAGAATTAAACTTCATCAAAAAAGGTTTAGCTAAAGTTACTGTAGAACGTGTCCTATAACATTTTATCAGAACTTAAGGTTATTGACATTTCTACTGTTTTGGCAGGTCCTTCTGTCGGTATGTTTTTAGCTGAATTAGGTGCTGATGTCATTAAAATAGAACATCCAACTCAGAAAGATGTGACAAGATCATGGAAGTCAGCTTCTGAAGACAAAGAATCCATATCTTCCTATTTTTCAAGTATCAATTTCAAAAAGAAGTATCTTACTCTTGATTTGATAAATAAAAAGGATTACGATCAATTTATTTCATTAATTGAAGGAGCAGATATCCTTATTAGTAATTTTAAAAGACAAGATTATCACAAGTTTAAGATAACTCAAGATGTATTGGATGCTATTAATCCGAAATTAATTCATGGAAGAATTACAGGTTATGGTATTGATTCAGATCGAGTTGCTTATGATTTGATTTTACAAGCTGAAACTGGATTTATGTCTATGAATGGTACTCCAACAAGTGGACCCGTTAAAATGCCTGTTGCTCTAATCGACGTTCTTGCAGCTCATCATCTCAAAGAAGGAATATTACTTGCATTGTACGAACGTTTAAAATACGGAAAAGGTAAACTAGTAAGTGTTTCATTATATCAAGCAGCTGTATCTAGTTTAGTTAATCAAGCTTCATCTTATTTGATGACTGGAAAAGTTCCCCAGAGAATTGGAAGTTTACATCCTTCGATAGCACCCTACGGCGAGATTTTTAAGACAAAAGACAACCGATATCTTACGTTTGCAATCGGTAGTGATCAACAATTCAATAAATTACTTTCTTTTTTAGGATTAGATTTTCTTCAAGATGATGAACGATTTAATTCGAATCAAAATAGAGTAAAACATAGAGAGGTACTTTTCGAATTGATAAATAATAAAATCATTCATTTTGTTAGCACTGAAATTGAACAATATACAATAGAAAACAATATTCCATGTGGGGTGATTAAAGAACTTGATGAAGTGTTTTTAGATGAAAAAGCAATCGAATTAATTAGAGAAGATGAAATAGATCATCAAAAGGCTAGGAGAGTATCTTCTATCGCTTTTAAAACAAGTTAAAACAAAGTCATTTATTAATAATACTGCTTACGTAATTGAGTGCAACCTCTAACTGTTCTTCTTGGGTATAATTTGAATTATCAAGCAATATTGCATCGTCTGCTTGAATGAGCGGACTTTCTACTCTTGTAGAATCTAGGTAGTCTCTTTCCTCTAAATTCTTTCTGATTTCTTCTTTGTTGATTGACGTATCTGTTTGACTTAATTCAAGGAATCTTCTTTCAATTCTAATTTCAGGAGATGCTGTTACAAATAATTTAAGTTCAGCATTAGGAAAAACGACAGAACCAATGTCTCTACCATCCATAACTACTCCTCCTTTACTGCCCATTTTTTGTTGTTCTTCAACTAGCTTTGCTCTAACTTCTTTAATTGCTGCTACTTTACTTACCAATTGACTTACTTCTAAACTTCGAATAAGAGGTTCAACAAATTCATTGTTTAATTGAACTTCTAATTTTCCATTTAATGGATTTTTTTCAAAGTGAATTTCGATTTTGGGAAGTTCATTTATTATTTCTGAAACAACAATTTCATTGTTATGAACCAGGTTATTTCGCAAGCAGTATAGTGCGACAGATCGATACATCGAACCGGTATCGATAAATATATAATCAAGCTCTTTAGCTAATGCTTTAGCTAGCGTACTTTTACCACAGCTCGAATAACCATCAATAGCAATCGTGATTTTTTTGCTTCGCATGATGATTAATATAGTTTTGGAAACTTAACAGGATCAACTTCATGCATCATTTCGAGTACTTTTTCAACTATATCCTCTAAATTTGGTTTAGAAAAATAATCTCCGTCAGAACCATAAGCCGGTCTATGATCTTTAGCTGTCAATGTTTGAGGAGCTGAATCTAAAGTAAAATATGCTTTTTGTTCTACAAGAATTTTATCTAACATAAAACCACAAGCACCACCACTAACATCTTCATCAACAAGTAATAATCGATTTGTTTTTTCAAGTGACTTTTTAATCAGGTGATTCACGTCAAAAGGCAGAAGTGTTTGAACATCAATTAGTTCTATGGATACTCCAAATTCCTTCAAAATGGAACAGGCTTTTTCACAAATATTGAAAGTCGAACCGTATGAAACTAAAGTTAGATCTGAACCATCAATCACAACTTCAGGAATTCCAATTGGTGTTTTAAATTCTCCAAAATTTACAGGCTTACGCTCTTTTAATCTGTAACCATTTAAAGGTTCGATAACTAATGCACAATCATCACTTTGTAATAATGTATTGTAAAATCCTGCTGCTTTGGTCATGTTTCTAGGAACACAAACTACCATTCCACGAACAGAGTTAATAATCATTCCCATTGGACTTCCAGAATGCCAAATACCTTCCAAGCGGTGACCTCTTGTACTAATAATCAAAGGAGCTTTTTGTCCACCTTTGGTTCTATATTGTAATGTTGCTAGATCATCAGACATGATCTGAAGTGCGTAAATTAAATAATCTAAATATTGAATTTCAGCAATAGGTCTAAGACCACGCATGGCCATACCAACACCTTGACCAATAATAGTATTTTCACGAATTCCAGTATCAAAAACACGTAATTCACCAAAAGCTTCTTGTAATCCTTCGCAGCTTTTATTTACTCCACCAATTCCACCCACATCTTCACCAAAAATCAAAGTTTCAGGATATTTTTCAAATAGGGTAAAATAATTTTCTTTTAAAATTAAACGACCATCGGTCATTTCTACATCTTCATTATAAACTGGTAATACCTCTCTAACTGCAACAGATTGTAATTCAGATTGAGAGTAAATATGTGATGAGTAACGATCTTCTAAATGACTTAATTGTAATTTAATCCAATCTGCTAATAATTGTTTTGAAGTTATGTTTTCCAAAGCTATTGTTCTCAAAGATCCACGGATGATACCATAAACGTCTTTGCGTAATAAGTCTTTCTCTTTCGTTAATCGATCTATATCAGCTTGGATTTTATCTTGAAATTTAGTTTCTTTAAGTATCTGATTTAATATAACTAAAACGCCATCAATATCACGTTGAATATCATCACAAAAATCTTTCCAAGCTTCGTTTTTAAAGTTTTTAACGTCTTCTTTAGCTTGTTTTTCAATAGTTTCTAACTCCTCACTTGTTGCCAATATATCACCGTCTGCATCGAATTCTAGAATCCATTCTTTGAACTTTTTAATACAATCGAATTCTTTTTCCCATTGCAATCTTTCAGTTGTTTTGTAATGCTCGTGTGATCCTGATGTTGAATGACCTTGTGGTTGATTTACTTCTTTTACATGAACAAGTACAGGAATTCTTTCTTCGCGAACAATTCTTGCTGCTTCCTCATAGGTTTCAACCATATGAGCGTAGTCCCAACCTTTGGTTTCTAAAATTTCAATTCCAGGTTTGTCTTCTGTTCTTTTTAAACCCGATAATGCTTCAGAGATACTTCCTTTTGTGGTTTGTTTTGCTGTAGGTACAGATATACCATAACCATCATCCCAAACAGACATTAAAATAGGTAGTTGAAGTACTCCCATCGCATTCATTGATTCCCAAAAAACACCTTCTGAAGTAGATGCATCACCGATTGTACCAAATACTATTTCGTTTCCGTCGTTAGTGAATTTTTTAAAGAAATCATTGTTTTTTAAGGTAGGGTGTTCTTTATAGACTTTTGATGCTTGAGCAAGTCCTAACATACGAGACATTTGGCCAGCAGTAGGTGAAATATCCGAAGCGATGTTGTAATGTTGCATTAAATCTACCCAATGTCCATTGTCATCTATGTTTCTCGTACAGAAGTGCCCCCCCATTTGTCTTCCTCCTGAGGTTGGCTCTAGTTCAACATCTACATGAGCGTATAGGCCTGCAAAATATTCTTTAATCGTTAATTCACCTAAAGCAAATACTAAGGTTTGATCTCTGTAATATCCAGAGCGAAAATCTCCTTTTCTAAATTGTTTTGCTAGAGCAAGTTGAGCAAGTTCCTTTCCATCTCCAAAAATACCAAACTTTGCTTTTCCAGTTAAAACCTCTCGTCTACCTAGTAGTGAAGTTTCTCTAGAAAGACAAGCCATTTTGAAATCGTTAATTACTTCGTTTTTAAAAGTTTCGAAATCAACATTTTGCTCTGTGTTTTGTACAAGGTTTTCTGACATGGAGATAAGTATTGTTATTTACAAATATAATGAAATCAGATAAATTGAAAAGTGATTGAGAAAGTCAAAAAAAGAAAGATATTAACACTAAGTTTTCTTTAATCAGTACAAATCACTAATTGATAAGTGGTAGCAAATCCTCCAAAAACTCCAAGCGCCCCATTTGTAACATTTGATGGTATGTTGATAGGTGAGGCAAAAGGACTACCTCCAGAATTAATTTGTGCATACTTATTACTAAAATAGTTATAAGTATTCTTATCAATACTCGAAAATTTAACTACAACTGAATCATTTCTAGGGTATAAACCTCTTAGATTTTCAGGAATAGAATCGGAAAATCTTGCTCTAGGATTTTCATACCAAAAATCGAATGTATTTCCATTAAAAAAATTGTCATCAAAAACAGGATTTCGGGTTCTGTAAAAACGAGTATCTACATTTTGATTATTTTTTCCTTGTTTAATTCGAATTACTTCCCAGAAATAACTATTGCCAATAGTTTGTGGATCAGATAATTTCCCATAAATTAAACCATGGTTTGGTGTTGAATTTTCGGGTTTCCAATAAATTGTATCGAGGGGTACAGCAACCGGAATTGTAGTTGAAGCTTGGTATTTTTTCCCTTTATGTGAAATCGTAATCGTGTAAGAAGTATTCTCTCTACCCAAAAAGAGTGGATTTAAGGTTGAATAAGCACAAAATTTAAATTTTTTAATCAAATTTGAAGGTATGCCAAATACAAATGCGCCCAAATCTTCATACCCTGCAGGTATATCGTTTGAACAAATGGTTTGTAAAGTATCAAAATTTGTCCCATCTGAAATTGTAATTATAGCGTCAGAAATATAGGAACCAAACAGACTATCTAAGGAATTTTCTTCAAAAATGTTTCTATTGGTCGTCAATAAAATAAGCGGGGGTAATCCTGTCTCAATACGTCCGTCTATCACTAGTTTTTCTTCATATCCTGGTATATCCATTTTGATATCTTTCTGGCATGCATGAAAAATAGCCATCATAATTAAAATGAGCCAAACAGAAAAAAATCTATATTTTAAAACGAAAAATTCCATGTAATACTCGGTATAATTGGAAATAAAGTTACTTGTTTTAAAGATAGTCTAAAAGTTCCTTGTAAAGCAAACCCTTGTCCACTTAAGTAAATGAAAAAAGGATTGGCGTAATTGTATACATTGTAAACAGAAAAATTCCAATTACTTCTAAATCTTTTTGGAACTTCCATTGATTCCCCTGCCGATGTAATATATTTTTTCTTAGTTGGTTTGTCATACAAAGTCAAAGACAAATCTAATCGTTGGTATGCAGGCATTCGGGTCGAGTTTCTTGAAAAATAATCAAATAAGATGGTTTGTTCTTGAATATACCAACTAGAAGGTAAAGTCATTGTATTTCCTGTAGCGAAAACGAAAACAGAGCCAAGCGTTAATCTATCTGAAATTTTAAAGTTGCTCACAAACGTAAAATCATGTCTTCGATCGTATTTAGATGGAAATCTTTCTTTTTGAATATCTGGAAAATATCGATCAGATTTGGCTAATGTATACCCCAACCAACCTGTCCATTTTCCAGTTGTTTTTTTTATAAAAAATTCAATCCCTTTACTTATTCCACTGCCAAAAACCAACACGTTATCCACGTTGTCGCTGATATTATCTGAAGGAAGTGCACCTGGTTTGTATTCTATTAAATTTTGAATTGACTTATAATATAATTCAACGGATGTTTCTAATTTATCATCAAACCAATTTTTGAATAGACCGATGGTTGTTTGACTACCTTTTTGAGGTTTCGCAATGTCTGTAGTTGGAAACCAAATATCGGTTGGCAACGATAAAGAACTCAACGATGTAAGGTGTATGTATTGATAATGGTAGGTATAACCAGCTCTTATAATTGCTTTGTTTTTAAATTCATAACTTAATGATATTCTTGGTTCAAATCCCCCATAAAATTTGATTTTTTCATTTCTCTTGTAAGTAATTGTATCAATGGTATTATCTAAACCATCTTTTACGAAACGATCAAATGGACCCACAAATTGAAACATACTGTATCTAAGTCCAGCGTATAATTTTAAATTTGGTTTAATAAAATAATCATCAGAGACATAGAGTGCTGTTTCGTGGCTAAAAAGTTGGGGGTTGTTTCCGGGGGTAAATTCTGTTTCGCCTTGTCTTGCTGAAATAGAAGACGGTGTAAATTTATGAAAAGTATAATCTACGCCAGTTCTAACGGTGTGTTTTTCATTTGGTCTATAGGTTAAATTTATTTTTTGACCGATATCGTAAATTCCTGAGGTGAGTTTTACTGAAAAATCAGTTTGTTCTGATCCAAACGAGAAATTATATTTTGTGTAATAAGAAGTTGTATTTAGTTGCGTTTTTTCATTGATTTTATAATTCCATTTAAAAGAAGTTAAAAAATTACCCCATGGAATTTGAACATTAAATTCATCAGTGGTATTTACATATTGAAATTTATCTATTCCATTGTAAAGTACAAATTGTATATTTTGTTTGTTGGTTAATTTGTAATTTGCTTTGACATTAAAATCATAAAAAAAATAACTAGAACCATAAAATTCGGAAGTCTTTGGTATAAAAGGTTTGGTCAATACATCGATGTAAGTTCTTCTTCCAGCTATCATTAAACTTCCTTTTTTTTTGTGAAAAGGGGTTTCAATTTCCAATCTTGAGGAGATCAATCCAATACCGCCATTCATTTTGAGTTTATCATTATTACCTTCGTTTGCAGTGATTTCAAGTACCGAAGACATTCTACCACCATAATAAGCGGGCATTGAACCTTTAATTAAATTTGCGCTCTTTACAGCGTCACTGTTAAAAATTGAAAAGAATCCAAATAGGTGAGAGGCATTATAAATTGGAACATCATCATAGAGCACTAGATTTTGATCTGGGCTACCACCTCGTACATAAAACCCTTGTCCACCTTCACTTACAGATGAAACACCAGGAAGCAATTGAATGACTTTTAAAATATCAGCCTCCCCCATAAAGGAAGGTAGCGTTTTCACATCATTCATTGAAATTTCTATCTGACCCAGTTTAGGATTTTTGATATCATTTGTATTTTTCTTTTTGATAACTACCTCTTTCAAACTATTGATTTGTTTTCTTAATTCAAACTCTTCATTTGTATTTGATTGAATTTGAATTGTTTTTCTGATAGGGTAGTAACCGAAAGATTTAATCTCTACTTGGTAAGAGCCTTCTTTGAGTGATGTGTAGAAAAAACCAGATAAATCAGATTTTATGGAAATATTTCCTGGATTGATTTTCACGATAGCAACGACACTATCCGGGTATTCGGGATTAATGATATTACCCGAAAATGTAAATGAATTTTGAGACCGTGAAATAAACGATAATAAAAAACACCAAAACAAGGTGAAAACAAATGTTTTGGTAGAATAAGTCATTATCTATTTCCAAAAATAGTGCTGCCTACACGAATCATGGTACTACCACATTCAATAGCTAATTCATAATCTCCACTCATTCCCATCGAAATTTCTTTAAAATCTGGATTGAATTTGAAATAATGACTTTTTAAAACTTGAAAATAATCGTGAAGGGTTTGAAATTCCTCTCTGATTTGAGTTTGAACTTCGGTAAAAGAAGCCATACCCATTATACCTACAATAGAAATGTTTTGTAGTGTAAAAAACGTTTCAGATTCGAGTAATTCCTTTACTTCATCAAAGTTAAAACCAAATTTTGTTTCTTCATTTGCAATGTGAAATTGTAGTAAACAAGGTATAACGCGATTATTTTTTTTTGCTTCTTTATTTACTTCAATTAATAATTTTTCGCTATCGATGGAGTGAATTAATGAAACAAATGGAGCGATATATTTTACTTTATTTGTTTGTAAATGACCAATTAGATGCCATTGAATATCTTTTGGTAAGACTTCATATTTTGCAGTCATCTCTTGCACTTTGTTCTCACCAAAAATCCGCTGTCCTGCGTCATATGCTTCAATTAAGTCTTCAACAGGCTTTGTTTTAGATACAGCAACCAAAGTGACATGATTTGGAAGCGTAGATTGAAACTCAGTGATTTTTTCTTTTATCATAATTAGATTTCGTAAATAGTCAGTCCACTTCGTAGTTTTGGTTCAACATAAGTTGATTTCGGAGGCATAATTCCATTATTATCAGCGACTCGAATCACCTGTTCCATCGTTACCGGAAATAGAAAGAAACCAACTTTAGATTTACCCTGTTTGATTGGTTCAGTAATTGCTTCGATTCCTAAATTTCCTGGTATAAAATGGATCGATTCATCTGTTTTTAAATCCTCAATTCCAAGTATCGGTTTTAGTATGTAGTTGGTGAGTATTTCTGCATCTAAACAAGCTACAGGATCATCATTGTTTATAATTTCAGGTTTACAGATTAATTCAAACCATTGGTTTTTTAGGTTCATAATCATCTGATGTTCTGAACTTGGTTTTTGTGATTTTGTTAATGGTTTTACTAAAAATGAATGGTTCAACTTAGCAAGAAATTCAGTTTCTGTCAAGTTATTAAGATGATCAACCAAGCGATTGAATTCAAGAATATGCATTCTTTTTTCATCCATAAAAAAAGCAAGAAAAAAATCGTGATTTTGATACTTATTTTCACTATTTTGATTTCTTTCATTTGCTAAACGAGAAGAAGAAGCGCTTCTGTGGTGACCATCAGCAATGTATGTAGCGGGAATTTTATCAAATGCTTTTTCGATAGCTTTTTGATGAGGTTCTGATACGATCCAAAGCTCATGTTTAATCCTATCGGTGGTAGAAAATTCAATTTCAGGTCTTTCCTTTGTTATTTCGGCATAAATATTTTCTAAGTCTTCATTGTGAGGATAGGATAGAAGAACTGGTTCAGCGTTATACCCAACTATGTCTAAATAGTTCGTAAACATTGATTCTCTTGATGTTAGTGTAGCTTCGTGTTTCTTGATTAGGTCTTTATTGTATTCATCCACACTTGCGCCTCCGATAACCCCAATGAATTCATTGGTAGGGGTTGTTTGTCTGTAGATATAAATGGATGGTTTTTCGTCTTGAAATAAAATTCCTTCATTGATAAATTCGTGGTATTTTTTTCTTACTAGTTCAAATCTTTCTTTAGAGTTTGGGGCTGTTTTTACACTTTTGTCGAATTCAGGGTGAATTATTCTTATGAATGTGAATGGATTAGATTCAAGTCTAGCTTTCAAAACTGTTTTAGAGTAAGAGGAAACAGGTTTAGTTACAACTAGATGTGCTTTGTCTCTTGTAGGACGTATGGCTCTGAAAGGTTTGATTTTTGTCATAATGAATATAGTCTATACGAATATAGAAAAAAAGTACACTGATTTTTAATTCAACTTCGATAAAATGTACTTTTACATTCGTAATGAAAAATTATATATCAAAATTGAGTGGAGATATTACAGGGCAACGAGTAATGTTGTGCCTATTTCCCTTCTTCACTTTTTTTATGCTAAAGCTCGATTCCGTATCTTTTTCAGAAAATCATAGTCAAGGACAATTTTATTTAAACTTCATTGTTTTCCTGTTTACTTTGATACTTTGGTTTTTTGCAAATAAACAACTTAAGAAGTTGATTTTTACTATGATTTTTCTTTCATATTTGGGCGAAATCATTTTTTGTAAATTACTTGGTTGGTATACTTACCGACTTGGAAATATTCCTTTTTATGTACCATTCGGACATGCAATTGTTTTTGCATCAGGTTATATTTTGTCTGAATTAGAGATTTTAAAAAAATATGATAATCAGTTGAAAAACATTTTTATATATACTTTTTTTGTAGTTTTTGTTCTTCTTTTTTTTCTTGGTAATGATTTGTTTTCATTGATATCAGGTATTTTATTTATGCTTTTGATTCGAAGAAAAAGATGGCAAACCTTGTATTTTTACATTGCTTTTTGTGTGATTTTTATCGAGTTGGTAGGAACCTATTATGGTGCATGGAAATGGAAATCGGTACTATATAAAAACATTAGTACTTTAAATCCACCCTTGGGAGCAGTGTTTTTTTATGCTGGTGGTGATGTACTCCTCGTTAAAATAGTTCAAATTTATGATAGATTTATATTAAATAAATCATTTAAAAAACAAACATAAATCATTTATTTACAAAAAAATAATTACTAGTTTTGGATTAAAAATAATTAATAATTACAATATGAGAAAAATATTTAGTCTACTTTTTTTAATCATATCTTATAATGGTTATTCTCAAGGTATAAAATATACCAAAGATGATACAATAAGATACATTGTCAAAAACGAAATACCTCGTTTTTTTGCTGGAACGTTTTGGACAGGAGTAGAATTTCCTTTAAAAAATAAAAAATCGATTTATGTTTCTGGTATTGCTACCTATGGTTCAAATTTTGATTCTGACAAAGAGTTAATAGGTTATGGAGCTGAATTTCAATATAGAAGTTATCTTGGTAAGGGTAGCTTCACGACAAATTATCCTATCTATATGGCGGCTCAGTTAATGTATAGACATATTGATAGATATGAAAGAAAAGTTTCTAGTTATGTTACTGATCCTGTTTCTTTTGAATCAAGCCCTATTTATACAGAGGGTAAAGACGCGTTTAATGTATACTATGCAGGTTTACTAATTGGTTGTCAGATTTTTGTTAATCAAATATTCACTGTAGATTTAAATTTTGGTGGTGGTTTGAGATTATCACAAGCTACAGATTCTAAATCTTTTACTAAGTACAAAAACATTTCAAATTTAGATTATTCAGGAGTGGTGCCTAGAGTGGGGGTTGTGATTGGTATTATTCAACATTAATATTGATGCCTTGCTTGTGTAGTAAGGCATTTTTTAAATTAAATTAGACCATGAAAAGGTTGTTTTTTCTAATTTTTCTTTTTGTTTTTTCAATTGCAAATGCACAGGAAAATAAGACTTTTGTAAATTATAAATGGGATCTATTTCGTGCTGTTCAAGGGTCAATTCAAATATGTAGAGAACAGTCTATAAACAATCGATATTCATATAGTATTGGTTTAATTGGTACTTATGCATCAACTAGAGGTTTGGCAAAACCTTATTTAAAAATGCAAAATTTTGAGTATACTGAAAAAAGTACAAACACCATTTTCAATCTTTCTGATGTACAGGCTATAGGAGGAGGTATTAATCTTCAACTTAGAAGGTATTTGGGTAAAAATCCAATGGTAGGATCAGGATTTTATTTAACTCCAGAAATTTTCTATCGTTTTTTAAATTTAGAATCAGAAGCGTTCAATCCCAAAACGTTGGTGAATCAAATAATTAATAGAAAATTAAAATTAGGTTATTTAGGTTATTCTATTGGTTATCAGAAGATTTATAAAGAAATGCTGAGTATTGATAGTTATGTGGGAGGTGGTTTTTTCTTGAGTAAATATGATGATCAAGATGGTTTAACAAGATTTAGAAATGTTTATCAAATCGATTATACAGGTTTTTATCTCAATATGGGTGTTTTGATAGGTATTGTAAAGTGATTTATGAATCAAAAAATTCTAATAATTGGTAGTGTTTGGCCAGAACCAAATTCTTCAGCTGCGGGAATTAGAATGTTACAACTTATTCAAAGTTTTCAGAAATATCAAAAAGAAGTTGTATTTGCTACTCAAGCTCATCAGAGTCAATTTGCATTCAATTTAGCAACTATAAATGTAGAATCATTTAAAATTTCTGTTAACGATTCCTCATTTGATAAATTTGTAAAAAATCAAAATCCAACAGTTGTCATGTTTGATAGATTCATCATGGAGGAACAATTTGGATGGAGGGTTGCAGAACAATGTCCTGATGCATTACGAATTTTAGATACAGAAGATTTACACTTCCTACGCAAAGAAAGGCAACAAAAAGTAAATCAAAAATTTGAAAATGAAACGTTTTCAGATATTTCAAAACGAGAAATTGCATCTATTTATCGTTGTGATTTAACTTTAATAATATCTGAGTTTGAGATGGAATTGTTGACTGTTAATTATCAAGTGCCAATAGAACGATTAATGTATCTTCCTATGTGGTCGGATTCAGTTTCAAGGATTAATACTTTTGCTGAAAGGAATCATTTTATGTTTGTTGGTAATTTCATGCATGAGCCAAACTGGGATTGTGTGCGTTATCTAAAAAGTGAAATTTGGCCTTCAATAAGAAAAAAAATACCTAATTCGGAACTTCATGTTTATGGTGCTTATCCAATAGATAAAGTATTTCAGTTGAATAACGAAAAAGAGGGCTTTATTATTAAGGGTAGGGCAGAAGATGTTAATGAAATTTGTCAAAATTACAGATTGATGATTGCGCCTTTACGTTTTGGTGCTGGAGTTAAAGGAAAATTTATTGATGCAATGCGTAACGGTTTACCTTCAATAACAACAACTTTAGGTGCGGAATCAATGATTGAGAAAGAAGATTGGCCTGGTTTTGTTTCGGATGAAATTCAAGATATTATATCAAATGCTATAGAAATTTATTCTAACGAACTACGCTGGAATGATTTAAGTAACAAAGCTTTTAAAATTCACAATGAAAAATTTTTGGTTAAAAATTGGCCAGTTACTTTTATTGAAAAGGTTAAATTTTATATTGAAAATCAACAATATATACGCCAAAATAATTTTATCGGAGCAATGTTAATGCACCATTCACAACAAAGTACAAAATTTATGTCGAAGTGGATTGAATTAAAGAATCAATTGTAATTTATTTCTTATAACTCAATCCTTTTCTGTTTTTGTTGATATTCGAGGTATGAACATTAATCACAAATTATCTTAATTAAAACGATTTACCAAAAATCATTCGTAAATTTGAATTCAATTATCGGGGCCGTACCTGGATTTGACAGCATAAGCGATAGTCAAGTGTAAGCATGTAGAGCGTTGAGATGGAGCTCTATAATATCCTGTCTCAAACAATAACTGACAATACGTCATACGCACTTGCTGCTTAATCAATTAGATTGTTTAAGCTTAATCTCAGCCGAAGTTTAGTAAGCGAGACAAGTTCCCTCTCCAAAGTTTTCGTCTTTTGGGCTTGGAAATCGAGGGAATCATTCAAAAAAGGCTGGTGTCGACCTTGCTTCGTGGAAGACATGAGACTTTAGAAGTTAAGTTATAAGTAGGGTGTTTTTGTCCGGTTTATAATCGAAAATCAATCAAAAACTAAACATGTAGAAGCCTTGAAAATTCTATGTTTGGACGAGGGTTCGATTCCCTCCGGCTCCACTTCTAGAATAAATTATTAAAGCGTAACTATCTTTTTAAAAAGGTGTTGCGCTTTTTTTGAGCAATATTCCAATTATTAAAATATTATCGAAGTTTCAAATAGATTTGAAAAGAAATTGATTAACGGTCTCAAAATTCTATTTTCACTTAAAACCTTTGTTTTGATACATTAACATCTACCTCTTCATCTAAAGAGGGTAATCTCCCTTTATCTGTAAATTGCCAATGGATAATTCGTTTATCATCAATACACTTTGGCTTGTAGGTGTATGAAGCTATCCAAAACTGATACTCTTTAAATTCATTTTTGAATTTAGATTCAAAAAAATGTAAAGAGGTATAGATAATAGGTTTAACTC
>JBKCEW010000008.1:0-6290 GCA_046304235.1 Crocinitomicaceae bacterium
AAACAAAATTATAGGTAATGTAGTAAGTTGAGCACTAAACCCTAACATCATTGGGGAATAAAAATAATCAACTACTTTATTTTTAACCCTATAAATATTTTTAAAATAAGGGTAAAACACATAGATTCCAATCAATGCAGCATAGGTCAATTGAAAACCTAAATCAAATAAGTAATTGGGATCATATACAAGCAAACACATAGCAGACAGTGCCATTAACATTAACTCATTTCTTCTTTTTTCGGTTAAATCATTGTAAAAGATAAGTGAAAAAACAATCACACTTCGAAGAATTGATGGAGAAAATCCAGTGATATATGCATAAAACCAAGCTATTAATATAGAAATAATTGTAGCTTGTTTTTTATTAATCCATTGACTAAAAAATTTACAAATGTGTATTATAATTGCGAACAAAATACCAACATGTAAACCAGACACCGCTAAAATATGTATGGTACCTGTATTTGAAAATGCATTCAATACCTCATCACTCACCCCTTCCCTTTCTCCCCAAAGAAAAGCCTTACAAACTTCAAGTTCTTGCCCTGATAAAACAGACCCTAAAAGGTAATTTAATTTACTTCTGATAGAATTATTATCTAAATAAAAAACAACACCTTTTTTTAAAGAATAATTATCATCATTTAGGAAAACATAACCAATAACTGATTTACGCTCATTAAACTTTCCAAAATCAAACTCCCAAGGATTGTTATAAAACTCAAAGGACTTTAGTTCACTTTTTAGATAAATGGTATCATTTTGATTTACCTTTATTTTTTTATTTTTCAAATAAGCCAAAAACTTAATTCCTTCATTTTGACTATAATTATTCGAATTAAGAAATACAGTTTTAAGTTGAAGTTTAACATTTCCAGCATTAGTAAAAGAACTCGATTCAACAATCGCGTTACATTCAATTACTTTGTTTAAATGTTTTTTACCCTTAGTTACCTGAATTTTGGAAAAATGATGTAGGGTAAATCCAATTATCAAAAAAATAGAAGAAGTAAAAAACAATACCGAAAGTGTCTTCTTTATTTTGATTTTCAAGAAATAAAATCCTAAAAAAAAGAGAATTAGATTGAGAATAAAAAAAAGAAAAGGAAACTTGTTAGAAGATTGATCAGAAATAAAAATACCAACACATAAAAATAGCGTGCATAGAATTATGATATTATTACGAAGTTTCAATTTAAATTTAATAGACTTTGTTAATCAAACAGTAAAATAAAAAAATGGAAACATTATATTTGTCGCAAAATTAATCAAAATGATAAAAGTTACTCTTCCTGATGGAGCTATTAAAGAATTTGAAGCTGGAACAACTGCTTTAGATGTAGCAAAAAGTATCTCTGAAGGGTTAGCTAGAAATGTACTTGCTGCCCGTGTTAATAACGAAGTCGTTGATGCTTTCAGAACCTTACCTGAGACTTGTAATTTAAGCTTATTAACATGGAATGATGTGGAAGGAAAGTCTACCATGTGGCATTCATCAGCACACTTAATGGCAGAAGCTTTAGAGTTCTATTATCCTGGAATTAAACTTGCAATAGGTCCGCCGGTTCAAAACGGTTTTTATTACGATGTTGATTTTCTTGATTATGCTTTTAAAGAAGAAGATTTAGAAAAAATTGAGCAAAAAATGAAAGATCTTGCAAAAGAAAAACTAGTTTTCGAGCGCAAAGAGATTTCAAAAAAAGAGGCAATCAATTATTTCACTGAAAAAAACGACCCTTACAAATTAGAATTACTTGAGAATTTAGAAGATGGAAACATCACATTTTATACTCAAGGAAACTTTACAGACTTATGTAGAGGTCCACATATTCCAGATACTGGACATATAAAAGCAGTTAAATTAACTTCGATTGCAGGAGCATATTGGAGAGGCGACGAAAAGAACAAACAATTAACAAGAATATACGGAATCACTTTTCCAAAACAAGCTGAATTGACTGAATATCTGGAAAAAGTTGAAGAAGCTAAAAGAAGAGACCATAGAAAAGTTGGAAAAGAATTAGAATTATTCACTTTTTCTCAACGTGTAGGACAAGGATTACCTTTATGGCTTCCTAAAGGAGCTGCATTGAGAGAGAGGTTAGAAAACTTTTTAAAAAAGGCTCAAAAAAATTCAGGCTACGATCAAGTTATTACCCCACATATCGGAAGTAAAGAGTTGTATGTATGTTCGGGTCACTATGAAAAATACGGAGCTGATTCTTTCCAACCAATCAAAACCCCTGATGCAACGGAGGAGTTTTTGTTAAAACCAATGAACTGTCCTCATCATTGCGAAATTTTCAAATCAAAACCGAGATCATACAAAGATTTACCGGCACGTTTTGCGGAATTTGGTACCGTTTACAGATATGAACAAAGTGGCGAGTTACACGGATTGACCCGAGTAAGAGGATTTACTCAAGATGATGCACATATATTCTGTACACAAGATCAAGTAAAAGAAGAGTTTAAAAAAGTTATTGACTTAGTGTTGTATATTTTTAAAACATTGAAGTTTGATAATTTTAAAGCTCAAATCTCCTTAAGAGATCCTGAAAATCCATCAAAATATATAGGATCTGATGAAAACTGGACAAAAGCTGAAAATGCAATTATAGAAGCAGCAGCTGAAAAAAATCTACCAACCGTAGTTGAATACGGTGAAGCAGCATTTTACGGACCCAAGTTAGATTTCATGGTTCAAGATGCATTAGGAAGAGAATGGCAATTAGGTACTATACAAGTAGATTATAATTTACCTGAAAGATTTGAATTAGAATACACAGGAAGTGATAATCAAAAACATAGACCTGTAATGATCCATAGAGCTCCATTTGGATCTATGGAACGATTTGTAGCTGTTTTGCTAGAACATTGCGCAGGAGATTTCCCACTTTGGTTGACTACAGACCAGGTAAGTATTTTACCAATAAGTGAGAAGTTTAATGAGTACGCAGAAAAAGTTTCTAAATTCCTAAATAATTACGATATTCGTGCTTTCGTTGACGATAGAAATGAGAAAATAGGTAAGAAAATTCGTGAATCTGAATTAAAGAAAATACCTTTTATGCTTATCGTTGGAGAAAAAGAAATGGAAAATAATGAAGTTTCTGTTAGACAAAGAGCAAAAGGAGATTTAGGTTCATTAAGTCTTGAAAACTTTATAAAAACTGTTAACGAAGCTATTAACGAAGAACTTTCAAACAATTCTAAATAACTGAATGAGAAAAGAGCCAAGAAAAAAAATGGGTCCTGCTCAAGAAGAGCAACAACACAAAATTAACAACGGTATATCAGCAAGAGAGATCCGTTTAGTATTAGAAGGTGAAGAACCTAAAGTAATGCCTACATCTGAAGCGCTAAGATTAGCTGAAGAACAAGAAATGGATTTAGTTGAAATTTCACCAAATGCAGTTCCTCCTGTTTGTAAGATAATGGATTATAGAAAATTCCTTTACAATCAAAAGAGAAAACAAAAGGAATTAAAAGCTAAACAAACAAAAGTTGTCGTTAAAGAAATAAGATTTGGACCAAATACAGACGAACATGATTTTCAATTCAAATTAGCACACGCTAAAAAGTTTTTAGAAGAAGGTTCAAAAGTGAAGGCTTATGTATTCTTTAGAGGTAGAACAATTGTTTTTAAAGATCGAGGTGAGATTTTATTATTAAGATTTGCTCAAGAAATTGGAGAAATCGGTGTATTAGAATCAATGCCAAAGTTAGAAGGTAAAAAGATGATTATTATGATTAACCCTAAAAAGGTTAGTAAATAAGACTTTGATATAGAAAGGTAAATTAAAAAAGAAACGAAATGCCAAAAATGAAAACTAAATCCAGTGCGAAAAAGAGATTTACGATTACTGGAAGTGGCAAAATTAAAAGAAAGCATGCTTTCAAAAGCCACATTTTGACAAAGAAAACAACAAAACAAAAAAGAAATTTGACTCACGCAGGATTAGTTCATACTTCTGATGAATCAAATATCAAGTTACAATTGTGTATGAAGTAATTCATCACAGGTTCACATGTTTAACCCAGTATTGAAGTAAATAAAGCTATCTGAAACAGCGATACACTTCATATTAAAAAACTAAAATTATGCCTAGATCGGTAAATCACGTAGCTTCAAGAGCTAGAAGAAAAGCAGTATTAAAATTAGCCAAAGGTTACTTTGGAAGAAGAAAAAACGTTTGGACAGTTGCAAAAAATGCAGTTGAAAAAGGGTTGAATTACGCCTATGAAGGTCGTAAACAAAAGAAAAGAAATTTCCGTTCTTTATGGATTGCTCGTATTAATGCAGGTGCTCGTCAACATGGAATGAGTTATTCTCAATTTATGGGTGCACTTCACAAAAGTGGTATGGAACTAAATCGTAAAGTATTAGCTGATTTAGCTTTAAACCACCCAGAAGCTTTCAAAGCTGTTGTTGAAGCTGTAAATAAATAATAGTAATCTTACACTTTCTATATCATAAAAAAGGAGGCTTTCGCCTCCTTTTTTAGTATTATATATTTTCTTTTGTTTTTTCTATCATATTAGCTAGAAAATCTCTTGCTCTAAATAACTGGGCTTTAACTGTTCCTAAAGGTAAATTCAAACGTTCTGAAATCTCTTCATAACTAAGCTCATCAAAATAACGCAACTCAACCAATTCCCGATAACGAGGCTTTAGTTTGGTAACCAAATCACGCATTAACTTGACTTTTTGATTATGAATAACTGCCTCTTCAGGATTATGTACATCAGCACTTTTATCGAAGTATATGACTTCACCTTCAGAAGTGGTATATCCTGTATCCATTGAAGTTACTTTAATTCTCTTTTTTCTAATAAAATCAATACAATTATTAGATGCTATTTTAAACAGCCAAGTACTAAAAGCATAATTAGGTGAATATTGATCTAATCTACTGAATGCTTTTCCAAAAGCTTCAATAGTTAGGTCATCTGCATCATCTTGATTTTTCACCATTTTATACATCATAAAGTAGATAGAATCACGATATCTATCCATCAGTTGTGCATATGCTTGTTGACTACCATTTCTCGCTGATTCTAGTAATACTAAATCAACTTTTGCTTTGTCAGATAAATTATCTCCTACTTCCATTTATCACTCTTAAAATCAGAAGTATAAAAAATTAAAGGCATTAAAAATGTATATACTAAATCTAAAATTGGTATCCACTTTATCAATTGGTTTTGTCTTAACTTTCTAAAACACAAACCTAAAATCAACCATTTTAAAAGAATTAGAAATACAAGTATGGCTAATATTATTATACTATAGTCTAAATCAAAGACCAAATAAACAAAAGAAATAAGTGCTAAAATCAGTGTTGTAGGATATATTCCTAACAATATCTTTTTAATAACACTGTATTTTGTTGAAGTTGTAAAATGTCTTGTTTTTTGTAGTACCCAATCTGAAAAAGTAGATTTAGGCTCCGTTATGACATGAGCATCCTCATGTATTACAATCCCTATATCAGCTGTATCTGCAACTTCTTGAACAAATAAGTCATCATCTCCAGAACTGATAGCATAATGTGACTTAAAACCATTAACAGACTTAAAAAGAGTTTTAGTATACGCTAAATTTCTACCAACCCCCATATATGGAATTCTTGCCAAAGCAAAAGAAAAATAATTCAACGCTATAAAAGCTGTATCAAAACGTATTATCTTGTTTAAAAATGTTTGTTGAGAACTATACGGACTAAAACCTAAGACTAGATCTTTTTGATAAACAAAAGATGTAGCCATTTGTAAAATCCACTTTGATGTATTTGGCTTACAATCTGCGTCAGTCAATAATAGATGCTCATATTTAGCCGATTTTACACCAAGGGTAATCGGTAATTTTTTACCTATCCTAATGTGCTTACTCCTTTCTATTTCAACAACTTTTAAATTAGGATATTTCATTTTATAGGCATTCAAAATATGGTAAGACTCATCTATTGATTGATGATTAACAACGATTACTTCAAATTCGGGATAATCTTGTTCAAGAATAAATGGTAGATTATTAAATAAATTATCTGATTCATTTCTTGCAGCAATGATAATTGAGATTGCTGGCAACTGTGAGATTATTTCTGTCTTAGGGTGTTTAATTTTAAAAAATAAAAGTCTTAGAAAGAAAAAAAGTATAAATACGATATGAATAAAAACATTCGCACAGAAAAATATGAATAAAAAAAGGCTAAAATTTATTTCAAAATCGGGTAAAAAACGCATCTATATTTCTTTTAAGCAAAATAATCAGTACATAAAGA
>JBKCEW010000009.1:0-9332 GCA_046304235.1 Crocinitomicaceae bacterium
CAGTATACTAATTATCTTTTTAGGATAGTCAAAGAAATTAAATGAATAGTTTGCTTTTTTAACATTCATAAAAAGCTCATAATAAATATTTGACTGATCTTCAGTAATTTCTTTAAAATTTTTAATTTCAAATTTATCTAAATGTCTCACAGCATATTGTTTTATATTATCCCTTTTCTTTTTTGAATCGATTAAAGACATCAACTCATCAATATTATTCCATTTTGGATTTTGAACAATATTTATGTTCGGCATTCCAAATTTCACATAACCATTTTCTTCAAGTATCTTAACAACTGGTGAATGTTCAAAAAAATCTCTAAAAATCACTGTTGTTGCCTCCTCTTTTTCTTTTAATTGTGATACTACTTCAATTAATTTATTTATTGCCATTAAATATTGTGAGTGATTTTCATCAACATATAAAAAATCACCTTCTGCAAACATACACCCCATTGTTAATGTTTTTGAACATAAATAATATGGATTATCAGCTCTTTTTTCTTCTATTCTTCTTGAAACATTTTCAGGAGAAAGTAAATCATCTTTGTAAATAGCGGAGGTAAAAAAAGTAGCAAGAATGACTTTTTCATCGTAATCTTTAATAATCAAAAAGAAAAAATTCCAGTTTTGCTCAGGTTTTTCATTTCCACTAAAAATTTCTTGCATACATTTAATTCCATCGTGCGAAAAATTACCTCTTCCTTCAAAATATGTATCCCATAAATTAGGTTCAATTTCATCAATAGATTTATAAATATTTACTATTAAACTATTATTTTTTTTGTGAATTTTATTATTGTTTTTACCTTTATATTCTACGTTAAAATCCTTATAAACTCTCTCAATATCATCATTTTCTTCTTCAATAGCGAGAGGTAGATGATGTGCCATTGCATCAACAAATTCTTCAATGTCAGATTTGTTTACGTGTCTTGTGATGGTAAACCTCAATCCAGACAAATCATTTGGAACCGCAGGAAAAGTAGCGGTATTCACATAAAAACCTTCATTTAAAATACGATTTACAAAATTATGGGTCACTTTATTCAATCCTCCTCCAATGTAGTAAATTGGCGAATTTGGTGCTGATAAGTTTGGTAAATTCTTTTCGATTAATAATCTATCCATGTGTGAAGTTAAATCGAAAAGTTCGCGTTGAAAATCATAGATTTCCGAAGAAAGATGAATTTTTGCAGAAGCAATTGCGGCTCCAGCACTCGCAGGAGTCAAAGGATGCGAATAACTATGTGGACCGCCAAAAATATCTACTTTTCGATATAATTCTTCATCGTAAAAAACAGCTGTTCCTCCAACACATCCGAAACCTTTTGCTAATGTTGAAACTACGATAATTCTTTTACTTACACCAAGTTTATCAAACACATACCCTGCCCCATTTTTACCATACCAACTCATACCGTGCGCATCATCAAAATACAAGTGTAATTTAGGATATTTATCTAGCAATTGTTGTAATCTATCTGTGTCTGGAAAATCTCCATGCATAGAATACACACCATCTGCTAAGTACCAAACTTTATTGTATTTATTCGATTCATTTTTTAGTATATCCTCGAGCATATCAAAATTTGAATGTCTAATCATTTTAATTTCAGTCCCTTGAAGTTTAGTGTTTTTAGCCGGAAACTGTACACTAAAATGCACTTGTTGATCCAAAACAATCAAATCATCTGATTTTATTACGTTTGCAAGTACTGAAATATGAGCCGTTGAAGTAGAAGTATAACATAATACTTTGTTATTGTTAAAGATAGCTCCCATAAGTTCCTCTAATTCTCGAATGTATTTAGGCCTCATAAAAACCCTACCCATAGAAAATTGAGTACCATATTTTTTAATCAAATCGATGGAACCTTCTGCTAGTTTCGGATGTGTTTCTAAACCTAAATAGCCACACGTTCCAAAGTTTTTTAGTTCTTTCCCTTGAATCAAAAATCCAGAACCATCAAAGTAAGTTTCGTCTGAATCAATATGTGTTAACCCTTTATTTTTTGAAGATGAAAATATCGTATCTACGATATCTAGATAATTCAAGTGATTAATCTTTGCCATGTTAATTTTTTTTTAAAATAGTGTCTATCTAAAATAGCGCATTGTATTGAAAAAACACTGAAAATCGCCAAACTTAGCGTAAAATCACTCTATATAGCGTAAATTTACGCTAAGATAAAACGTAATTTTACGCCTTTTTTAATCGTATTGGATACTCTAATTTTAAGAGATAGAAATTTATTTTAATAATTAGAAATGAGTACCAAATTAGACACTTCCAAAATTGTTCAAGTTCCTTTACCTGAAACACAATATTACAAGCAAGAATTTGCAAAGAAGCAAATAGTAATTCATCACACTGTAAGTGGTTCTAATCCGACCAACGTAATTAACGCATGGAAAACAAACACCGAACGTGTGGCTACTGCTTTCGTAATTGGAGGAGACGGAACAATCGCACAAGCTTTTAGCAGTAAACACTGGGCGCATCACTTAGGTTTGAAGTTAGCAAACAACACTGTTTTAAATCAACAATCGATAGCGATCGAAGTATGTAACTGGGGAGGGATTACCGAAAAAGACGGTAAATTTTACACTGCCTACAACAAAGAAATAAGCAAAGATCTTATCATCGACTATGGCAAACCTTGGAGGGGCTACCGCTATTTTCATAAATACACTTCCGCTCAACTTGAGTCATTAAGACAATTATTGGTTTACCTATGTGACACATATAAAATCTCAACCGAATACCACCCTACTATGTGGGACATCAACAACGATGCTCTTTCTGGTAAAAACGGTATCTATACACACGTGTCTTACCGTGCCGACAAAAGCGACATGCACCCGCAACCTGAATTGATAGAGTTATTGAAGGGATTAGCAAAAATCTAATCACTCCCCTACTTTTTCAAACCCGTGGTTTTATAGGGGAATATACTCCAAGTTGGGTTTTGATGTTGGACAGTTAGATGGAGAGGGGTAGATTTGATTTTGTTAAACTTTAATATATGAGTTTTCATACTCCTTCAGAAATCAGAAAATAAGAAATTGGGATGGAGGGGATTTTGAATAATTGGGAGAGGTATTGAGGGAAGGAAAAATGGAATAATATTCTCCGTTGTTAATCAAAAAATATTAGTTGTAAGCGATAAAAAACACTACTTATACTGACAAAATCATACTAAATGACTGAATTAGAAATTCACTTAGAAAACTGCTACGGCATTAGACGATTTATACACAAGTTTAATTTTGGAGAATCTAAAACACAACTTGTATATGCTACAAACGGTGTAATGAAATCTTCACTTGCATTGACATTAGAAGATATTGCCAATGGCAGAGTTTCTAAAGACAGAATTTTTTCAAACAGGGTCAATCACAGAGAAGTAAAAGTAGATGGCGTTGAAATTGATAAAGAGCAAGTTTTTGTAATTCAGAGAATGAAGACTGTTGAGTTCAAAGAAGCATCAACTATTCTTGCTAACGAAAAACTTAAGAACAAGTATGATTCTATTAATGCAAAACTCTATGAGTCAAAGACAGAGTTTGTTAAACTAATTCAGCCCTTTATTGGCTTGAAAGTAAATCTAATTAAAACAGAAATTCAAACCGTTTTTAAACAAGACTTTTTTAAATTCTTTGAGTCTTATGAATCCCAAATAAATGAAATTATTGAGCCTGTTTACACAAACATTCTATACACTGAAATTTTTAATGAAAAGGCTGTAAAATTTCTTGAAAGCAAAGACTTCAAATCAAAAATTAAAGATTATATAAGGATTTATGACACGCTTGTTAATGAAAATGATACTCTTTTTATGAAAGGTACTTTTAATCATTTCAATGCTGATTCAGTAACAAAATCACTGAAAGACAACAACTTCTTTTCTGCTAAACATAAAGTAAAAATCAAGGAAAAGGAAATAAGCGATGCAAAAGAACTTGAAGAGTTAATTAATAGCGAAAAAGAGAAAGTTCTAAAAGACCCAGAGCTGACTAGCAAATTCAATGAAATTGATAAGTATTTAAATAGTAATTCAGAGTTAAGAAAATTCAGAAGCTACATTGAACATAACCAAGATATAATAAAAGAATTTGCTGACTTAAATAACTTTAGAAAAAAACTCATAATCAACTATATTTCTACATTTAAAAATGAGTTCAATGTGCTTTTTAAACTATATATAGACACATCTGAACAACGAGCTAAAATTGAAGAAGAAGCTAAAAAGGAACAAGTGCAATGGAAAGAAGTAATTGACATTTTTAAAAGACGATTTACCGTTCCGTTTGAAGTACAAATTAAAAACCAAGAAAATGTAATTTTAAACAGCGAGCCAGCATCCCTTTTGTTTAAATACAAAGATGGCAATGGGCCAGATGATGAAAAACTATTAGGTGGCTCTGAATTACAAGAATCATTAAGCACAGGAGAACAGAGAGTTTTTTATCTTTTAAATATAATATTTCAAATCGAGACGAGAAAAAAACTTAACAGAAATCAGCTTGTTGTAGTGGATGATATTGCTGACTCATTTGATTACAAGAACAAATACGCAATAATTGAGTATCTCAAAGACGTATTAGATGACCCTCATTTCTTTATGATAATACTCACACACAACTTTGACTTTTATAAAACTATTAAAAGCAGATTGGGGACTAAAATAAACTATCATGGGAATTGGTCAACCATTAGAAAGTCGGGAGAAATTAAACTAATTAAGGGTGAGAAGAGAGATGTATTCCCAATCCTCAGAAGCGATTATGACAGTTGTGATTTTACTTTTATTGCATGTATTCCATTTGTCAGGAACTTAATCCAATATACAATTGGCGATGACAATGATAACTATCTTCTATTAACATCGTTATTGCACTTAAAACCAGAACGTATAGAAAAAGCCATTGCTAGAACTGAAGATTTAAAAGTTGATGATGTACTGAAAATTTTCAATTTTACTTTTGCCCAATCAAAAACCAAAGTAAATTTAGAAGATAAGGTATTCGATTTGATACTTAACAAATCAGAAGAGATATACAAACTTAATGACGGTAATCCTTTAGATATAAAATACAAAATATGTATATCCATCGGCATAAGATTAATTGCAGAAAGATTTATGATTTCCAAAATAAAAGACGTTAATTTTCATATGCACTTATTAAAGAAAGAGACAGGTAAAATAGTTGAACAATACAAAAGGGAGTTCCCTGCGTTAAATGACAATATTGGGGTTTTGGACAGAGTAAATCTTATGACTGCTGAAAACATTCATCTAAATTCCTTTATGTATGAACCACTAATGGACTTGACTGATGAACATTTAAAAAAGCTTTATAATGACGTTAAAAATTTGGTGTAACAGAAGCTCAGACCATAATAGGCGTTTGACAAAATAGCGGGTAAAGTGGTTATTTGAACATTCTAATGCATATCAACTTTTGTGGTATATCGACAGTTTGTGTTTAGAAATCCGCTACTGCTCCAAGCTCAAAACGTTAGGTACAAGCGAAACGGACAGACATTACAAAAATTAACAGACAGTCAACCCTTCGCAAAATTAAAAGAGGTGTTTTTCCAACACACAAGCCGACCCAAAACACCACATTTAATTTTGCTCAAACGCACCATACGACATAAATAAAATAGACACATGATAAAATTTGAAATTCTAATTGATGACTCATTTGCTAATACAAATAGAGACGGAACTATTACCCCCGTTGACAATAAACAAGTCTTAAGCATGATTAATGACTTCGAGGACGGTAAATGGCGATTTCAAGAATTTCAAAACTTTATTTGGGATAATATTGCAGAAACCTCATTGTCTTTCAACGAAAGAGAAAGCCTTGTAGATAAAAGCCATTCTTTACTTACATCCGCTGCACAAAGTTTAAGACTAACGGACAAATACGGAGATATAAGTAAAGGAAGTGAATTAGCAGAAATAATACTTTATGGAATAATGAAACACCACTTCAATGCTTTACCTGTTGTTCCCAAAATATTTTACAAACAAAATCCTCAAGACAACGCAAAAGGAGCTGACAGTGTTCATATCGTAATTGAAAATGGAGGGACTGATTTTTCAATCTGGTTTGGAGAAGCAAAATTTTATAATAGCATCGAAGATGCAAGGCTTGGAGTAATTATAGATTCAGTTGAAAACTCTTTGTCGACAAATAAAATCAAAAAGGAAAATAGTATTATTACGAATGTTTCAGATATCAATCTTCTAATAGTAGATGAAATATTGCGTAATAAAATTACAGCAGCATTAGCACCAAAAGAATCTTTAGACAACCTTAAACCTAAACTTCACATTCCAATACTTCTGCTTCATGAATGTGAAATTACCAAGGCACAAACAACTTTGACAGACGACTATAAGAATGACCTAATCATATACCATAAACAAAGAAGTGAATCATACTTTAAAAAACAAATAAATAAATTTGGAGGACTTCATATGTATTCAGAAATACACTTTCATATTATTTTATTACCAGTTCCTGACAAGAAAGTAATCGTTGACAAATTTGTTTCAATCGCTGATTTTTATAAAAACCAATAGCCTTATGGAAATTTTTGAAACCTGTCACATAGTAAATGATTACCTAACTGCTAATAACGAGGTTATGGCAAGAAATGAGCTAATTAAATTACTTGACTATCATGCAAGAAATGAAATTGAATATTCCCCACTCGTAAATCATTTGATTAGAGCAACTGGTTTATTTCCTTATCTCCAGCCTGAAAATTCTTCTTGGGAAGACAGATATGTGTTTGAAGTATTTAAAGTTAATATAGGGGGGAAACAATCCACTTTACATAGAGAGCAATCTTCACTTCTAAAGAGATTAGTGAATGGAGAAAATATTGCAGTGAGCGCACCAACTAGTTTTGGAAAAAGCTTTGTAATTGATGCTTTTATTTCAATCAACAAACCAAATAATGTGGTAATTATTGTTCCAACTATTGCATTGACAGACGAAACAAGAAGACGTTTGTACAAGAAGTTTTCTAATCAATACAAAATAATAACTACTACAGAGGTAGAATTATCAGACAAAAATATTTTCATTTTTCCCCAAGAACGGGCAATGAATTATGTTAACAAAATAGACAACATTGATATTTTAATTATTGATGAATTCTACAAGGCAAGTTCTGATTATGATAAAACACGTTCTCCATCATTGCTTAAAGCAATTATTAAACTTGGACAAAAATCTAAACAGAAATATTTCCTAGCACCAAATATTACATCTATTGGAGACAATGTTTTTACCAAGGACATGGCTTTTGAGGATAAATTAGATTTCAATACGGTGTATCTCGAAAAGTTTGATTTATATAAAGAAATCAATAGAGATGAAATATTAAAAGGGCAAGCCCTTTTAAACATTCTAGCTAAGACTAAAACAAAATCCCTCATTTACGCGGCATCATATCCGCAAATCGATAAAGTTTCAAATCTGTTAAATGAAAACATTCCCATTTCGCAGAAACCGTTACTTATTAGCTTTTCAAAATGGCTAACAGTAAATTATGGTGCTAATTGGAAATTGACAAATCTAATTAAGCGAGGAATTGGTATTCATAATGGTCAACTGCATCGTTCCATAAGCCAAATACAGGTAAAACTATTTGAGGAAAAGGATGGGATTGACAATATTATTTCAACATCTTCAATCATAGAAGGTGTTAATACATCTGCCGAAAACGTTATTATTTGGAGGAATAGAAAAAGTGGTAGTAATAGTATTCTTGATAGCTTCACTTATAAAAACATTATTGGACGAGGAGGAAGGATGTTTAAATACTTCATCGGTAAAATTTATCTTTTAGAAGCACCTCCAGAGGAAGGTACAACTCAATTAGATATACCTTTTCCTGACACAATTTTAGGAGACATTGATGCGGATGTTTACAAAACAAGTTTGAACAATGAGCAGATAGCTAAAATTACTGTTTTTAAACAAGAAATGTATGATATACTTGGCAAGGAAACATACGACCGATTACTTAATGAGAATATTTTTCAATCAAACAATTCTGACTTCATAAAAGAAACGGCAAAACAGATGAAGCAAAATCCTGAAGAATGGAATGGATTATCGTTTCTAAACTCTAATGACACCGAATCATGGGACAGACTTTTATGGAAGATTATTAGTCTTCACCCTGGAGAATGGGGTGATGGACCTTATGGTGCTCAACACAGAAAATTTGTAACATTTGTTAAAGTATTGGTTGACAACTGGGGTAGGACAATTCCTGAACTTTTAGACGAATTGGACGAAGACGAAATAGATATTGAGCAATTTTTCAAACTTGAAAGAATTGCTGCTTTCAATTTATCTTCTTTAATTAGTGACATAAATATTCTACAAAAGGAAATATTAAATAATGGTACTGATGTATCTCCTTTCATTTCTAGGGTTTCTCATGCCTTTTTGCCATCTGTTGTTTACCAGCTTGAAGAATATGGTTTGCCAAGAATGATTTCTAGAAAATTACATCAATATGGTTTGGTAAATTTTTTAGACGATGAGTTGAATATTCATAACGCAATAGAAATGTTTCATAACATAGGAAAGGAAAAAATTTTTTCAATATTTATTGACGACTTCGACAAATACATTATTGAATATTTTTATGACGGTATAACAATGACACAAGAAAAACTGACAATATAAAAACAAAGTTTTGGTGGCATATTTGTATTTTTTTGCAACACAAAGTCCAACGCTAAAAAATCGAAAAGAGCCACTTAGCCAACGCACAAAGACAGCAGTAAACAATGGAAAACAGAGCATTGATAGACAGAACGCTAGCAACTATCTTTTCGTCGTGTCTGAAAGACAAGCGATGAAAAAGGCTGTTGAACGAAACCTATTCTATTGATTTTTTCGAAAATTGATTTTGATTTGTTAAGTCAAGAATCAATATTTTCATTTTATTTAAATAATAAATTGATTAAGTTATTTTTAAAGAAATTTTCAATCCCTTACTTTTTCAAACCCGTGGTTTTATAGGGGAATCTACTCCAAGTTGGGTAATCTGTTTCAAAATATTTTTTTTTGAATTTATATTTGACTTTCAAATATTACAATGTAACTAAATCACAATTAGTTATAAGTAAATAATTTGATAAGTTAAAGGCTGAAATAACAGATAAAAAGTAAAGAACAACCATCTACTGGAAAATTAAAAAAAAGTACTTTTGAAACTAGTTTATCAAAAGCAAATAACGAGAGAATATAATGACCTGAACACTCTTGACACAAAGTAAGGA
>JBKCEW010000010.1:0-8046 GCA_046304235.1 Crocinitomicaceae bacterium
TTGATGCATTCATTAATAAGAAATTACCTCCAGAAGTTGACTTAAATGCCGTAATAGATGCTGGAGTCAACCAGTATTTATACAAATCTGCATTGGTAGCAGATGCTGGCATTGTGTTCGTAATCTCCCAATTCAATGAACCAGTTGTTGCATTATTTGCAATCACCCAATCACTTGGATTGCTGAAATCTGATGTCCATATTGTACTTTGAGATCGGGAGCTAAAAATGACCCCAAAAACCAAAGACAAACTAATTAAAAGTAACCTAAACATATAAATAAAATTTGACTGCAAAACTATTAATTAAAAATCTGATTTTCAAAAAAAATCATCAATCTGAATATTGATACTAACACTAATTATCAACATTGATTTTATTTTTTATCAACATTAACTTCAATTAAATTCTGTTTTAAAATATTAACATTAATTTTGTTGCCCTTAAATGAATATGAAATCAAACTCTGTTAAACAATCTTTTTTCCTAACAGCAAGCATTTTCACTTTATGCTCACTTTTTTATTTTGTACCAGAATTTTCATTGTTTGGAGTCAAAATAAAAAAAATCAATCTTGTAAGTGACATTGAGATTGATCCAATTGAAAAAGAAACGAAGAAAATAATTCCCATTGTAAAAGAATTTGTTGACACTTGTCCATCTGATTTTACTTGTTTTGAAGATTATTCCAAAAACAAAGATGCTCTAAGTAAAGTATTTGAATCACTTAAAGCAATCCATGAAAACAAATCAAAAGTTAGAATGGCGTTTTTCGGAGACTCTTACATAGAAGGAGATATATTAACAGCTGAGGTAAGAAAAAAACTACAAAATCGTTTTGGTGGAGGTGGTGTGGGATACGTTCCTATCACAAGTGAAGTTGCAGGGTTTAGACAAACCATTATTCACAAATTCACGAATTTCAATTCCTATAACATAATAAATCAATCTAGGACAAAGATTCCATTTGCAGCGGGTGGATACTGCTTTTATCCTTTACCTGGAAATATTTTGTATTACGCAGGAGTAAAAAAATCATCTAGATTAAAGCGATTTAACAATATTCGTGTTTTTTACGAAACAAATAAAATGCTTCCTGTTAACTTTTCCGCTAACAATCAAAAATCATACTTCCAAACAGTACCTTCAAACAAAATGGAAGCACACACCATGAGAAATATTAAAACGAATTCAATCTCATTTAATTTTCCAGTAACTAATGAATTAAAACTATTTGGAATAAGTATCGAAGATAGTTCTGGTATTGTATTGGATAATTTTGGAATGAAAAGTAACTCTGGCATTAACTTAAACAACATCACTGAAAAGAAACACAGAGAATTTGATTCACTACAGGATTATAAATTGGTTGTTTTACAATATGGACTAAACGCTGTTGGACCAACTACAACAAATCTTAATTGGTATATAAATTCAATGACTAGAGTTGTAAAAAAAATAAAAAAATATTATCCTAAAGCAAGTATTTTATTGTTGAGCGTATCTGACCGTGCAACAAGAGTAAATGGAAAAATTCAAACAATGCCAACCATTCCAATTATGATAGAAGCACAACGCAAAATCGCAAAAAATGCAGGCGTCGCTTTTTGGGATTTATATTCTGCTATTGGAGGAAAAAATACAATTGTAAATTATGTAAATAGTACGCCAGCACTTGCAAATAAAGATTTTACACATTTAACCTTTAAAGGTGGTGAAAAAGTAGCAGATGTTTTTGTAAAAACATTCTTATACGAATATAAAAAATACTATGATAAAAAGAATCATCTTCTTAAAACTAGTTCTTTGTAATATAGTATTTTACACATACACTCAAGACACTATTACTTATTCTATTCCTAAACTTTATGGTTTTGAAAATCTTGAAAAAGACACTATTTCAAACTTAAGATTTTTGAATGAAATTTATGAAAGTCTTTATCAACTAAAACAAGAAAAAACAAATACTGTTTTTTTTCACATCGGTGATTCACACCTTCAAGCAGATTATATTTCACATACGATAAGAACTGTTTTACATAAATATTTCGGAAATGCGGGAAGGGGTTTAGTGACCCCTTTAAAAATCGCAAAAACAAACGAACCTTTCAATTATTTAACTCAATCAAGCAATAATTGGAAAAGACAATTCATCATCTCAAAAAAAATAACTCAGCCTATCGGAATATCGGGACTTTCCATCTTAACAAAAGATACATTTGGAACTGTAAAAATTAAAACTTTCAATACGGACAGTCTAGACTATTCATTTAATACCCTTAAAGTTTTTTCTAAACCTGACTCGTCCTTTACAATTTCTGTATCAGATTCGACAAACAACTGGAAATCTATGACAAAAAATACTGATTTTCAAACATTTTCAACTTCTAATTATTTCAATACTGCATTTTTAAATTTCACTAAGACAAATCCATCTCAAAATAATTTTTTACTTTTTGGAGTATCACTAGAAAACAACAATCCAGGAGTTCTGTATCATAGTACAGGAATTAATGGCGCGAAATATTCAGATTATAATAAACCTACATTATTTTCGCAACAAATACTGAATCTAAATCCTAATCTTTTAATAATTAGTCTAGGTACAAATGAATCATTTCTTCCAGACTACGATTCAACTCATTTTTATTTAAGTATTGATAGTCTAGTTAAAAAAATCAAGAATCAATATCCAACAATAAAGATTTTACTTACTACCCCAGCATGTTCATACAAATTCAATCAAAAAAACAAGAATTTGATTTCTGTGTCAAACACCATTGTAAAGTATGCAATTAATAATCAACTCCCCTATTGGAACTTATTTGAAATAACAGGTGGTCAAAACAGCGCAATTAATTGGAAAAAAAACCTACTTTTGAGTCGTGATGGTGTGCATTACACTAAGCCAGGTTATATATTACAAGGCCAACTTTTTGTTTTAGCTTTTTTAAAAGGTTATAATCAATATGTTAAACATAGATTACAGTAAAATAGTAGATTTATTTACTTATCACAAAGATGAGCCACTGATTTTTAGTTCAGGGCTATTCTTAGTGTTTTTTACAGTATTTATGGCTATTTATGCTTTTATTCACAAGAATCATAGAGCTAAAACAACATTTGTCACACTTTTTTCTCTCTATTTTTACTACAAATCAAGTGGAATTTACTTCATTCTATTATTGACGTCAACTGTAGTAGATTATTCTTTAGCAGATTGGATTTTCAAAGCAAAAAAAGACATCACAAAAAAAGCTGTTTTAGTATTAAGTTTGATCCTCAATTTAGGTTTACTAGTTTACTTTAAATACACTAATTTCTTCTATGAAATATTTACAAGTTTTAGTGGTGGAAAATTTGAACCACTTGACATTTTTTTACCTGTAGGGGTATCTTTTTTCACTTTTCAATCTTTAAGTTATACCATTGATATTTATAGAGGGACCTTAAAGCCAGTAAATAAGATTTTAGATTATGCTTTTTTTGTTACTTTTTTCCCACAGTTAGTTGCAGGACCTATAGTAAGAGCTGTTGACTTTATCCCTCAAATCTTCAAACCAGTTATTGTTACCAAGGAAATGATAGGTAAAGCTGTTTTTTTAATCTCGAGTGGATTAATTAAAAAAGCGATTATTGCAGATTACATTAGTATAAACTTTGTTGATCGAATTTTTGATAACCCGATGTTATATTCAGGGTTAGAAAACTTGGTTGGAGTTTATGGTTATGCGTTACAAATTTATTGTGACTTTTCAGGATATTCAGATATGGCAATTGGTATAGCACTTTTGATGGGATTTCATTTTAACATAAACTTTGATTCTTCCTATAAATCCAAAAACATCACTGAATTTTGGAGAAGGTGGCACATATCATTATCAACTTGGTTGAAAGACTATCTCTATATATCTATGGGAGGCAATAGAAAAGGTAAATTCAGAACTTATTTTAATTTATTTATCACTATGGTTTTGGGAGGACTTTGGCATGGTGCTGGACTTCGATTTATTTTATGGGGAGCCTTACACGGAATAGCACTTGTTTTTCATAAACTATTTAGCTCTTTATTTCCAAAAAAAGAAAAATCAAACTATTTCACAACAATATTATCATGGCTTTTAACCTTTCATTTTGTTTGTTTTTGTTGGATATTCTTCAGGGCTGAAAACATGAAAGTAGCTGGAGAAATATTACACCAAATTTTTAACAATTTTAGTCCAACTATTTTTTGGAAATTTATATCAGGTTATGGATATGTATTGTCGTTGATTATTTTTGGATACTTGCTACATTTCACACCAAAATCTATCGAACTTAAAACAGAAAAACTTTTCATCAATTCTTCATTAATTACCAAAAGTATTTTCGTTGTAATAGTAATTTTTGTTTTGGTTCAATTTAAATCATCAGAAATACAACCATTCATTTATTTTCAATTCTAAAAAAAAGTTTTTTTTTGTTTTACACTATACTTTTTTTTATTATTTTCGAAATGTATTTAATTATTTTATAAAACTATAACAAAGGGGATATCCTCACATTTTTTATTTATGATGAACATTTTTGTTGCCAGATTAGATTTTGGTGTTTCTCAAGAGGAGCTTAAGAGAGCATTTGAGCAATATGGAAAGGTAAATAAAGTTACAATTGCCACTGACAAAGAAACTGGAAAACCAAAAGGTTTTGCTTTTATAGAAATGTTTAATGACGAAGAAGCTCAAAATGCTATTAAATCATTAGATGGTTTTTCTTTCAATGGAAGACAAATTGCTGTTAAACAAGCAGAAGATAGAAGAGATAACAATAGAAAAGAAAATAACGATCGTAAACCTTTCAATAGAGATAACAATAGAAATAGCAACGATCAACGACCAAACAATACTCAAACTGAATCAAGGATAAAAAATGAAGATACTATACCTAGTCCTAGTTTCACACCAAACATTCCTTCGTCAACAAATAAAACAGTAGTTAAGAAAAAAGATAATTTCACTAAAAAATTAGACGACAGACCAAAAGCTCAAAAAATGGCTGCATACAAAAAGAGTGGAAAACAACAAAAGTTTTTCTACGATGATGAAGACGACTTATATTAAATCAATATTTTTTTAAAGAGCCTTCAAGGCTCTTTTTTTTATTCAAAATGGAAAAATTAGCACTCAGTATAGATATTGGTGGAACAAATTGCGTCTACGGTTTAGTAAAAAAATCAGGTGAAATTATTTATGAAAACACGATTGAAACAGCAAGCTTCAGCCAATGTAAAGAATTTGTAGAGTTTCTTAGTAAAGACGTTGATATTTTAGACAATAAACCCAATATTGTAGGTATAGGTATTGGAGCGCCTAATGGAAACCATTTTACAGGTGAAATACAATATGCACCAAATCTTCCATGGGAAAAAGGAATTATACCAATCAAAAGTTTCTTTGAGGATAAATTCCAGATTCCAACTATTTTAACAAATGATGCTAATGCAGCAGCTGATGGTGAAAAATTATTTGGATGCGCAAAAAATTTAGATCATTTTATTGTAATTACCTTGGGTACAGGTCTTGGAAGTGGGATTTATATTAATAATCAAATTTTATATGGTTCTAATGGTTTAGCAGGAGAATTTGGTCACATAAGAGTAATTCAAAATGGTAGAGAATGTAAATGCGGTAGAAAAGGATGTTTAGAAACATATGCTTCTTCCACAGGTATCATTAAAAGTTTTGAAGAATTTAAACCTAAATTCAGTGATTCTTCTCTTTATTCTGAGATTAAAATAAATGCAAAAACAATTTTTACTCACGCATTATCAGGAGATATGTTCGCTATATATCTTGTGAATTTTACAGCAGAGATTTTAGGTAATGCACTTGCAGACTTTACTGCATTTTCAGACCCTCAAGCATATATTTTATTCGGTGGAATAGCTCAAAATGGTGAGTACTTCAGATCATTAGTTCAAAAATATTTCGAACAAAATTTACTAAATATTTATAAGAATAAAGTTCAAATTATAAACTCAAATTTACATGATAAAAACGCAGCTATTCTAGGTAATGCTGCCTCAGTTTTTTCAAATTTCAAATATTAGAATAGTTATATTTTTCTCATTGAACACTCAAAAGCCCAATATTTTTTTCTAATTTTAACATCTAAAATATTTTTTTAATTTAAAGCAATAAATAAAACAAAAAAGTAGTTGATTATGAGAAAAATGAAACTTTTTGTCCTGTTAGCTTTAGTAATGGCATCTACATTTTCCAAGGCTGACGAGGGAATGTGGCTTCCATTTATGATTGGCAGAAACATGGAAGACATGAAAAAACATGGTTTAAAACTGACTCAGGAGCAGATTTATTCTATCAATCATGCATCAATCAAAGATGCTGTAATTTCCTTTGGTGGATTCTGTACAGGTGAGATTATTTCTAAAAAAGGTTTAGTAATTACAAATCACCACTGTGGTTATGATGCTATTGCTGAATCATCAACTCCTGAAAAAAATTATTTAGACAAAGGTTTTTGGGCAAAAAGTACTGCTGAAGAGATTCCTATCAAAGGTTTAACAGCAACTTTTATAGTTAGAATCGAGGATGTAACTTCATTAATTCAAAAAGAATTAAATGAAACAATGACTCAAAAACAAAGAGCTGATAAAATTGCTGAAATCTCTAAAGTTCTTGAAAAAGAAGCTGTGGAAGGTACACATTATGAAGCTTTTGTAAGAGACTTTTACGAAGGAAACGAGTTTTATTTATTTGTTAAAGAAACATTTAACGATATTCGATTAGTTGGAACTCCTCCTCAATCATCAGGTAAATTTGGAGGTGATACTGATAATTGGATGTGGCCTAGACACACTGCTGATTTCTCGATGTTTAGAATTTATTCTGGTGCAGACAACAAACCAGCTGTATACAATTCTAATAATCAACCATATACCCCAAAACATAGCTTACCAATTTCTATTGATGGAGTTAAGAAAAATGACTATGCTATGGTTATGGGTTTCCCTGGAAGAACAAACCGTTTCTTAACTTCTTTCGGAATTGAACAAGCAATCAAATTTGAACAACCTAAAATTGTTGAGATTCGTGCCAAAAAGCTTCAAATCATGAAGAAATACATGGATCAAAACGTTGCTGTTAGATTAAAATATTCTTCTAATTACGCTAGAGTTGCAAACTATTGGAAATATTTTATAGGACAAACAACACAATTAAAAAACAATAAAGTTGCTGATAAAAAACGTGAGGTTGAAGCAGCTTTTACAGCATTCACAAAAGGTGAGGCAGAATATGCAGATGTACTAGCTGATATTGAAGAGTCATTCAGGGCTACAAACCCATATGTATATTCTAAAGTATATTACAGCGAATTTATCCGACAAGTAGATATCAATGCAAACATTCTTTTGTACAAGAATATTGCTAAATTAGAAACAGAAGGTAAAACGGAGCAATCTAAAGAATTGAAAAAAATAGCTAAAGATCGTTGGAAAGAATTTTTCTCTGACAATAATTTAGATATTGAAATTGAAACTTTATCTGAATTATACAAAATGTATTTAAAGGATATTCCGAATGGTCAAAAAGGAATACTAGCTAAAAAATTAAATGAAAAAGGAATCAAGAAAATAGACAAGTTTTTTGCGAAAATTAGAAAGAAATCTATATTCACAGATAAGCAACGTTATGCTGAATTTGAAAAAGATTTCAACTTGGGTAAATTATTGAAGGATCCATTATTTATATTGATTAAAGATATAGATGATGCTTTTCAAACTACTATTTCTAAAAAGAATTACGGAGAGGCTTTAATTAAATTACAAAGAGCTAACAGGCTTTTTGTTAAAGGTGTAAGAGCTATGGATTTAAGTAAAAATCATGCACCTAATGCTAATTCAACAATGCGTTTGACATATGGAAACGTACTTCCTTATTCTCCTAAAGATGCAATGTATTTTGATTATCAAACAACACTGAATGGTCTAATGCAAAAAGAAGACGCAGCTAACCTTGATTTCACTGTTGATCCTGTAATGAAAGAA
>JBKCEW010000011.1:0-4020 GCA_046304235.1 Crocinitomicaceae bacterium
GTATTGGATTTAAGTCTAAAGCGATTACTGTTGATTATTCATTAAAAATGTCTAAACCTCAAAATCATTATTTTGAAGTTATGATGACAATTGATGAGCTTTCAGGTAAAAATATCACTATTAAAATGCCTGTTTGGTCTCCAGGCTCTTACATGATTAGAGAATTTTCAAAAAATATAAATTTAGTAAGAGCATACGACGAAAATGCTAATAAACTCGAAATAACTAAAACCCTTAAAAATACATGGGTAATTAAACGGAATGGAGCTAAACAAATAAGAGTTAAATACGAAGTATATGCGTTTGAATTGTCAGTAAGAACTAGTTTTTTAGATGCTACACATGGTTTTATTAGTGGTTCCTCCGTTTTTATGTTTGTAGATGGTTCTACAGATTCTAAAGGAAAAGTAGACATTTATCCTCACGAAGATTTTAATATCATTACTACATCTTTAAGAAAAGCATCGGATTCTATTCGTTTTGAGGGAGCTAAAACATATCAATACATAAACTATGATGAATTGATTGATAGTCCGATTGAAATTGGAAATCAGGAAGTTTTTGAATTTGATGCTGCTGGCTGTAAACATACAGTTGCTTTGTATGGAGTTGGAAATTATGAAATTTCCAAACTTCAAACAGATATGAAAAAAATCGTTGAAACTACAAGTAAAATCATTGGTGTCAATCCGAATAAAAAATATACGTTTATAATACACAATGTAAATGATGGCCAGGGAGGACTTGAACATACCAATTCAACCACTTTAAGTGTTAGTCGTTGGGGATATGCTGGTAAAGAATATAATGATTTTTTATCCTTAGTTGCTCATGAATATTTTCATTTGTGGAATGTCAAAAGAATAAGACCCATTGAATTAGGACCCTTTAACTATGATCAAGAAAATTACACTTCATTGTTATGGGTCATGGAAGGGTTTACTAGTTATTATGATGAATTAATTTTAAGAAGAGCTGGTTATATAAGCGAGCAAGAATATTTACAAAAATTTAATGGTACTCTTAATTATTTAGAGGCAAGTGAAGGAAGAAAAGTTCAACCAGTAGCTCACGCAAGTTTTGATGCATGGATAAAAGGGTATAGACCGAATGAAAATTCAGTCAATACCACCATGTCTTATTATTCGAATGGCCATATACTTGCTGCATTAATTGATGTGAAAATTATTGCAAAATACAACGGAGAAAGATCTTTAGATGATTTTATGCGAATCTTATATAGAAAATTTTATTTAAAAGAAAAAAGAGGGTTTACAGAAAAGGAATTTGAAGAAACTTTAAGTAGTTTTCTAAAAGAGGATATGTCTATCTTTTTAAATGATCATGTTTACGACACTAAAATACCTGACTATAAATCAATTTTTGAAAATATCGGTATAAAAGCAGAACTTACAGTTAATAAAAAAAATTCTTTTGGGGCTAATTTTGATAAGTCATCAGAATATCCAAAAGTTAAATCTGTAAGAGTAAATTCTAAAGCTGAAGAAGCTGGGATTAATGTGAATGATGAAATTATTGGTATTAATGGATACAGAGTATATTCTTATAATATAGACGAATCTATCAATGCTTTTAAACAGAATGATAAGTTTACTGTTTTGGTTTCAAGAGATGGAATACTATTTGAAATTAATTGTGAGAACGGTATCTATGAACAACCTACTTACAAATTATCAACTGACTTTTCATCTGAAAAAACTAATTTAATTTCATATTGGTTACGAACTGTAAATTAATAAAATGAAGAATATTATTAAATTTTTATTGAAATACATTCCTAGACCTTTATTAATTAGGTTGAGTTATATCTTTCGAGTTTTTACTCCTGTACTATACAGAGGTAATAATGTAGAATGTCCTGTATGTGAGAAACATTTTAGTAAATTTTTACCATATGGGTATGTTACCCAGCGTGAAAATGTGTTATGCCCATATGATTTAACTCTTGAAAGACATCGACTCATGTGGTATTATTTAAAAAATGAATCTGATTTCTTTATTCGTCCCAATATTGATGTATTACATATAGCACCTGAACAATGTTTTTATAAACTTTTCAGAAATCAAAAAAACTTAAACTATTTAACCGGTGATTTAGAATCTCCGCTTGCTGATCTACACTTTGACCTACACAATATACCTTTGGAAAACAATAAGTTTGATGTAATATTTTGTAATCATGTACTAGAACATGTTGAAGATGCTAAAAAATGTATGAGTGAACTTTATCGTGTTATGAAACCGGGTGGTTTTGGTATTTTTCAAGTTCCACAAGACTTTAATAGAGATACTACGTATGAAAACCCAAATATTATCACTCCTGAAGAGCGAGAAAAACATTTTTGGCAATACGATCATGTACGATTATTTGGCTTAGATTATCCAGATTGGTTAAGATCTGTTGGTTTTAATATTGAAGAATTTAATCCAGAAAAAAAAATAGATTCCTATCAATTTGAAAGATTTCGATTGATGAAAAATGAAATTCTTTACATTGCATATAAAAATTAATTAAATGAAAATTTTCAATACTATTCTTGACACAATTGGGAATACACCACTTGTGAAAATCAATAAATTAGCTGAAGAAACTGATGCTCTTGTACTTGCAAAAGTTGAAACAACCAACCCTGGAAATTCTGTTAAAGATAGAATGGCACTTAAAATGATTGAAGATGCCGAAAAAAAGGGTTTATTAAACCCCGGAGGTACAGTAATAGAGGGAACATCAGGTAATACTGGAATGGGTTTAGCATTAGCTTGTATAATCAAAGGATATAAATTGATTTGTGTTTTAAATGACAAGCAATCTAAAGAAAAAATGGATATTTTAAGAGCGGTAGGTGCTGAAGTAGTGGTATGTCCAACTGCTGTAGAACCAGAAGATCCACGATCTTATTATTCAGTTTCTAAAAGACTAGCGAATGAAATACCAAATTCTTGGTATGTAAATCAATATGATAATTTATCAAATAGACAAGCTCATTATGAACAAACAGGTCCAGAAATTTGGGAACAAACAGAAGGTAAAATAACTCATTTTGTTGTAGGAGTAGGGACAGGAGGAACCATATCTGGTATAGGTAAATACTTGAAAGAAAAAAATCCTAATATTAAGATTTGGGGGATTGATACCTATGGTTCGGTATTCAAAAAATATCACGAGACTGGAATTTTTGATAAAAACGAAATTTATCCATACATTACAGAAGGAATAGGAGAAGATATTTTACCCGCAAATGTTGATTTTTCTATAATTGATAAATTTGAAAAAGTAACAGATAAAGACGCAGCAATCTACACTAGGAGATTGGCACGAGAAGAGGGGATTTTTGTTGGTAATTCTGCAGGCGCAGCTATTAAAGGTGTGCTGCAGTTAAAAAATGAATTAAAAAAAGAGGATGTTGTTGTTGTGCTATTTCATGACCATGGTAGTAGGTATGTAGGCAAAATTTTTAATGATGATTGGATGCGTGAAAGAGGTTTTCTTGAAGAAGAAAGAAAAGTAGCATTAGATTTAATTGCTTCACACAAAGACGAACCGCTTATATCAGTTTATGCTGAGGAATTGATTTCTCATGCAGTTGCCAAGATGAGAAAATATTCAATTTCACAAATTCCTGTTTTAAAAGATGACCAATATGTTGGTTCATTAAATGACACACATACCTATCAGTTTTTAATAGATAATCCTGATAAAATCAACGCACCTATTTCATCAATCATGCAAAAGCCTTTCCCAGTAGTATCCGAACAAACAACGATAGAAGATATATCTAAATTAATTGATAAAGAAACTCCTGCTGTTCTTGTAAATCAAAAAAACGGGAAACATCATATAATTACTAGACAAGATATAATCAATTCTTTTGCATAAATAAATTGAAATTTATTGATCAAATGAATAATTCGATCCTCTTAAGTTCTTCACCTAAGAGGATTGTTTCTTTGGTACCTTCTATTACTGAATTACTTGTTGATTTAGGTTTAGAGAAAAAT
>JBKCEW010000012.1:0-4948 GCA_046304235.1 Crocinitomicaceae bacterium
TGCTTACACAACAGCCCCTCCTCCAAACGTTGAAGTTACCGAAATGCCCATCCCATTGGATAGTTACATTGATATTCAGTTTTTGAAAGGATTAAATCCATCGGATAACGTAAATAAAATAATAGGTGGCTATACCACACCGGCTTTAGCAAGTGATTATACAGAAACCTTGCCACCACAACCCATCAATTACAAACAATCACATGCGTATGGATTGGAAGATATTACCATTGAGATGAGTGAAAATGGTTCCGCATGGGCACCTTACAATCCATATACAGCCATGCTTACTCCTGAGGAATTTACACTCTTTTCAGCAGAGAAAAGCAACTACAAAATCGGATATTGGCAGAAGAAAGGTACGGCGTATGACCATTTGCGTATCTTATCACAAACACCATTTTCATACACAGACAAAGACGTAGCAGGAAAATATGTTCCAGAGAAATTTGGATTAACAGCAGGAATGCTCTTCTGTGAGAGAAGGAAAGTAGAGAAGCGTTGTCAGGATTGGAATGCCCAAGCAACAGACAAGGTGTTTACAAGCAACGCAAAGAATATAGGTAATACGATCAATTATTCATTTTCGCAAGCAGCCAAAGTGATGGAATTTCCCAATGTGTTCAACATTCAAAAATCAGTATGTTTTGAAAAAGGAGAATTCCGTGTAGACTTTCCAAAATCAGTAAGAAGCATTAGTTTAAAAGCCTTCACGTATCAAACCTCAATAGATGTTTTTGGGTATTCAGGGAAAGAACGTAAGGAATCGAACTTGGTGATTGCACAAACAATAGGCAGAGATGAATTATTGTCTGAAAAAGTATGGCAACTACCCACCAATGTGAGTGCCGATTTTTTAATTATCACAGCAAGTAAAGCAGCAAACTGCGTAACACCAGCCGACGATCCATATTCAGGTAACACCATCGATCCGATTATCTACCAACAAATCTCAGATACAGAAGGAGAGATTACCGTTATCACAACCGAAATAACTAACCTAACCACACAATATACTACCGCAAAAGGGGAATTAGCCACCTTGGAGCAAAAATACCAAACGTGTTTTAAAAACCTATGCGAGTACCAGTTACCACCCAATGCACTGTCTTGTTTGAAGGAAATGAGTTTACTTCCACCAGCAGATGGTGCATCGGATGCGGAGTATGCCACTTTTATGGCCGATGTAAGCAAGTTTATCGACGATATACACTTGGCAAGCATTCAGTATTACATCGACTTAAAGAAAGTATGCCGAGACATGAAGTTGTACATCGAAAAGAAGAAAAACCATGTCAATAGCATCTTTAAACAAATCGAGGTAAAAACAACGCACTTACAGAAATTACAAAAAACGCTAGACGACTTAAACGCATACATTGTAGCCCATACAGGCATAGGGTATGTACGTCCGGAAGGCTATGGCCGTTGTGCTACGTTTGTTCACCAAGTATGTTGGTTAACCGTCGAAGATGAAGTGTATAACCAAGCCATTGTAGCACAGGCAGCCATCCAAGAGGAATATGAGGCAATGGTAAAAGGAATGGAGCACACTTATAGTCCTATCTGGCGACCAAATACCAAATACCGTATTGGAGTTACAGTAACCGATAAGGTAGATGGAGCAACAACACCGCAGAGAAAAACAATCTATTACCTTTTCCAAACCCAAGGACCAGTAGGACACTGGCATTTAGATACTAAAGTAAAAACAGGTTACTTGTCTTTATCATCAAACGTAACAGACCAACAAATCAAAGAAGCATCCAAACAAAAAATGCTTACCTCTTTGAAAGCCTATGTGGACTACACCAAATCGTATCCAAATGCAGATGGTAATGTGATTAATGCCAAACCATTGTTTTACAAAGAAGGGAAGTTGAACTTGTTTTACACGGAACGTTATGTGTATCACTTCTTAAACAACTGGCCAGCCTACCAAGGTCAAGGGATGAAAACAGGAGAGTTGGAGGTTATCATCAAAGACCCATCGGAGGACATTAACTACACCAATCCACCAACACCTACGTTTTTAACCACCACAGAACCATCCAAGATATTGGCTTATGCAGGAAGTTTACGCTGGGAGAAAGACATTACACCGTATGTAAACCGTTCGGCAAGTTTACTGAGCAATTTAGCAGTACCAACGTTAGCAAATCCAGGTTCAAACATAGAGGTGTGTATCCAAACAGGAGGATTACCTATCCAACCTGCGAGGGTAAAAACAACTATCATCCCAACGTATTTAAAACCCTTGAAACTATATACTGCATTGTTCAATAATAAGTTCAATGGAGACAGCAAAGAAGTACACCAATATGTATTCCAAACCTCACGCTATGGCGATTTTACCGAGCAGGTGATGAGTTATCAGTTAGAGGACAAAGACAAGAACCAAAAAGAGGCCATTTTTACGGTAAGCTTGACTGAAAATAGCGACAAAGCAATGGCACGTAAAGTGGTGTTACGTCAAGTACCAACCAGCACTGAAACAGAATACCAAGCAGTGGTGGGAAAATATGCCGATCCGTTTGATCAGTTGATTTATGGTGCTTTTAGATTAAGCCCGATAGAAATACCAATTTCCACGGAGTTTAACCTGGTCAAAGACACGCAAGGAAACATCCTTGGAATATGGATACGCAATCCTGAACCGTTTAACGACCCGAAATTACCACGAGGCAAAGACCAATCGGATGTGTTAGATGCAACAGATATCGTTACACAAACACTTGAGATTATCGGAGCTAGTAAAAACGAATACAGGTTTTTATGGAACAAGGATTTAACACAGGTATTCATCATGAAACAAAGTGGAAACATCCTTGATGCGAAAACATTTGCTTTAAGCAGCAGCCAAGATTTTGCTCTACGTTTCCGCTTTAAGTTTATGTTGTGGGATGGAGCAAAATATGTAGCAGACCAAACCAAAGGACATGTGGTGGAAACGCCGAAGATTGTGTTTGAAAAAAGTGTAATTAAAACTTTAGAAGAGAATGGATATTCTATTGATAATGATAGTAATCAGATTTATATAAATTTTAATCAACAATTCCCTCACAATACAAGTTTTATGTAGTTTAAACTATGAGGTTAGTTGTTTTTTTGAAATAAAAAGAAAGCAATTATTCAATAAAAGTCACAGTGTAAAATCTGTGACTTTTATTTTAAAAATAATTTTATCGGATACTACTTTGATGTAGAATTCTTCTTCTAAAAAAGTGTAATAGAAATAATTTAACTTCTGAGAGTGTGTGTTAATTACATTTGATTAAAGTAAATTTCTATTTGAAAGAGCGTGATACCAGTAGAAAAATGCTTCTGGATTGTTCTTTTTTAATTTATTAATCTTATTATATTCAGGATTTTTTATCAATAAATCTTTTAACTCTAAAGGGTTTTTAAACTGTTTAATTTTTATAGGTATATTTGATTCAATCAAAGTGACTAAATAGCTAATTTTTGATCCTGCAATAATGGCTTCGTCTATATTAAATCGTTCAATGGTAAAATTGGTGAAATTGCGGATTCCTGTCTGTAAATGTAAGAATTCATCTGATTTACTATCACGTGACGTTAAAAGGTAACATGTTTGAAAAGTATCTTCTAATACATCTGTTTTTGTTATATTTAATTTTCTAAAACCAATTTCTTCATCTACAACTTTATCATAACATCTTTTAACTACATTTAAATCTTTTATATTATCAAAAAGAAAAGCAATATCATAGAGTTGTTTTATAATTTCAACGGGACGATTCTTTGAGTATAAAATCCCTGTTGTCTTTGGTGCGAATGCTGTAAGTTTATCTCCTAAAATAGCATCAAAAGTTGGGGTTTCAATTTTTACATAATCACCATTAGTTGATAACCAAGGATGATTAATTGCTATTTTTCGAACTTCAGGATATGGATTAGGTGTATATAGTAAATCAAGTAAAATTGGTTCGTCATTGTTATCGACTACGCTTTTATAGTACACTTTGTAATGGCCTATTGGTGCGTCAGCTGTATGTTTACGATTATTGTCATCTTCCCATTTTAAAAATATTTTTTCAGAAACTATTTTTTTTAAAATAATAATAATTTCTTGTTCACTTTGTTCAGTTATAATGTCAATATCAATTGAGAATCGTTTAGGTTTTTGAGAAGTCAATAATAATGCTGTTCCACCTTTAAATGTGAAGTTTAAATTATTTAATTTTAATTGTTCCAAAAGTGTTAATGCCCATATAACTTTCTCAATTAACTTGGGGTCGATGTGTTTTCCTAGTTTTGATTTTAGGTCATTAATCCAATCAATGGTATACGTTTCTTTATTTATCATTATGAATATATTATTGGCAAAAAATAATTTATTTTGCCATACTTATATTAATTATTTCGCCTATTTTTTTTCTACGATTTCTTCGTGAAGCGTATCGTTTCATTTTCGATGTATTTATTTCAATTTTTTCGTAAGCAGATTTAAAAATAAAATTTATTTCATCTTGTTGAGCAGCAAATAGATTTTCATCAGTTAAAACATCTACTAGTACTTTTTCAATGCATGGAATAATTAAACCTTGTGTTTTAAATAATGGAGCTTCCGAAATTAAGTTTTTTACAATAATTACATTATCTAAAGAGCCAATGTATGTGTTAAACATATAATCTTCTGGATTTAGAAATACATTTTGATAATAGGATGAAATCAGATTAAATACTTGTTCAGACGCAATTTTTTCAACTTCGATAATGATGTAATTTTTAAAAGTTTGATGGCGCATAAAATCATTTATCCATGAACTTGTCCAAATACAATAATTTATAAATGGAAATTTTTTCTTTATTAAAGCTGAAATTTTTTTTAGTTTTTCATTGATTACGGGATTGAAAGATTCAATTCTACCTAAAGCGTAAACACCTCTAGAAAAAGAGTGGATAATTTCTTTCTTTTTAAGTT
>JBKCEW010000013.1:0-10796 GCA_046304235.1 Crocinitomicaceae bacterium
TGCTTACACAACAGCCCCTCCTCCAAACGTTGAAGTTACCGAAATGCCCATCCCATTGGATAGTTACATTGATATTCAGTTTTTGAAAGGATTAAATCCATCGGATAACGTAAATAAAATAATAGGTGGCTATACCACACCCGCTTTGGCAAGTGATTACACAGAAACCTTACCACCGCAACCTATCAAATACAGTCAATCACATGCGTATGGACTGGAAGATATCACCATTGAAATGAGTGAAAATGGTTCTGAATGGGCACCTTACAATCCATACACAGCCATGCTTACCCCTGAGGAGTTTACTCTTTTTGAAAACGAGAAGGGTAAATACAAAATCGGATATTGGCAAAAGAAAGGCACAGCGTATGACCATTTGCGTATCCTATCACAATCGCCATTTTCATACACAGACAAAGATGTAGCAGGAAAATATGTTCCAGAGAAATTTGGATTAACGGCAGGAATGCTTTTTTGTGAACGTCGTAAGATAGAGAAACGTTGTCAGGATTGGAATAACCAAGCTTTAGACAAGGTATTTACAAGCAACGCAAAGAATATAGGTAATACGATCAATTATTCATTTTCGCAAGCAGCCAAAGTGATGGAATTTCCCAATGTGTTCGACATTCAAAAATCAGTATGTTTTGAAAAAGGAGAATTCCGTGTAGACTTTCCAAAATCAGTAAGGAGCATTAGTTTAAAAGCCTTCACGTATCAAACCTCAATAGATGTTTTTGGGTATTCAGGAAAAGAACGCAAGGAATCGAACTTGGTGATTGCACAAACAATAGGCAGAGATGAATTATTGTCTGAAAAAGTATGGCAATTACCTACCAATGTGAGCGCTGATTTTTTAATTATCCGTGTAAGCAACACCACCAACTGTGTATCCCCAGCCGACGATCCATATTCAAGCAATACCATCGATCCAATTATCTACCAACAAATCGCAGATACAGAAGGAGAGATTACTGTTACTACCACCGAAATAACCAACCTAACCACACAATATACTACCGCAAAAGAGGAATTGGCAACCTTGGAGCAGAAATACCAAACCTGCTTTAAAAACCTATGTGAATACCAATTACCACCCAATGCACTGTCTTGTTTGAAGGAAATGAGTTTACTTCCAACAGCAGATGGTGCATCGGATGCGGAGTACGCCACTTTTATGGCCGATGTAAGTAAGTTTATCGACGATATACACTTGGCAAGTATCCAGTATTACATCGACTTAAAGAAAGTATGCCGAGATATGAAGTTGTACATCGAAAAGAAGAAAAACTACATCAAAAGCATCTTTACACAAATCGAGACAAAAACAACGTATTTACATACATTACAAAAAACATTAGCGGACTTAAATGCATATATTGCAGCTCATACCGGCATTGGATATATCCGACCAGAAGGCTATGGTCGTTGCGGAACCTTTATCCATCAACTATGCTGGTTAACAGTAGAGGATGAAGTGTATAACCAAGCCATCGTAGCACAGGCGGCCATTCAAGAGGAATATGAGGCTATGGTAAAAGGAATGGAGCATACTTATAGCCCAATCTGGAGACCAAATACCAAATACCGTATTGGAGTTACGCTAACTGACAATGTAGATAAATCAGCAACACCGCAGCGAAAAACAATCTACTACCTTTTCCAAACCCAAGGACCAGTAGGACACTGGCATTTAGATACTAAAGTAAAAACAGGTTACTTGTCTTTATCATCAAACGTAACAGACCAACAAATCAAAGAAGCAGCAAAACAAAAAATGCTTACCTCTTTGAAGGCTTACGTGGACTACACCAAATCGTATCCAAATGCGGATGGAAATGTGATTAATGCCAAACCATTGTTTTACAAAGAAGGTAAATTAAACTTGTTTTACACGGAACGTTATGTGTATCACTTCTTAAACAACTGGCCAGCATACCAAAGTCAAGCAATGAAAACAGGGGAGTTGGAGGTTATCATCAAAGACCCATCGGAGGACATTAACTACACCAATCCACCTACACCAACGTTTTTAACTACCACAGAACCCTCCAAGATATTGGCTTATGCAGGAAGTTTGAGATGGGAGAAAGACATTACGCCGTATTTAAATCGTTCGGCAAGTTTATTGAGCAATTTAGCTGTACCTACGTTGGCAAATCCGGGTTCAAACATTGAGGTGTGTATCCAAACTGGAGGATTACCTATCCAACCAGCGAGGGTAAAAACAACCATCATACCAACGTATTTGAAACCCTTGAAACTATATACTGCATTGTTCAACAATAAGTATAACGGAAATAGCAAAGAAGTACACCAATATGTATTCCAAACCTCACGTTATGGCGACTTTACCGAGCAGGTGATGAGTTATCAGTTAGAGGACAAAGACAAGAATCAAAAAGAGGCCATTTTTACGGTAAGCTTGACAGAAAACAGCGACAAAGCAATGGCACGTAAAGTGGTGTTACGCCAAGTACCTACAAGTACCGAAACAGAATACCAAGCGGTAGTAGGAAAATATGCCGATCCGTTTGATCAGTTGATTTATGGTGCTTTTAGATTAAGCCCGATAGAAATACCAATTTCCACGGAGTTTAACCTGGTCAAAGACACGCAAGGAAACATCCTTGGAATATGGATTAGAAACCCAGAGCCGTTTAACGACCCGAAATTACCACGAGGCAAAGACCAATCAGATGTGTTAGATGCAACAGATGTCGTTACACAAACACTTGAGATTATCGGGGCTAGTAAAAACGAATACAGGTTTTTATGGAACAAGGATTTAACACAGGTGTTCATCATGAAACAAAGTGGAAACATCCTTGATGCGAAAACATTTGCTTTTAGCAGCAGCCAAGATTTTGCTCTACGCTTCCGCTTTAAGTTTATGTTGTGGGATGGTGCCAAATATGTAGCTGATAAAACAAAAGCACATGTGGTGGAAACGCCGAGGATACTTTTAGCAAGAAATGTTAAAAAAACATTGGTGAATAATGGATGGACCATTCCGAATGATGGACAACCAATCAGTGTGAATTTTACACAACAATACACGAATTTAAATAATTGGATATAATACGAAGAACCATGAGATTTGATTTAGAAGATTACGCAGGAACGTACAGAAACAGAATATTTCAATCAAAAGAGTTGTACCTTCAAGCAGTAGGGTCTACAAATAATATGCCTGATGGAACACCGGAAGGATTTCATTTACGTTGGGATTTTGTAAACGAATTGCGAGGAAAACATTTACCGAAAGGGACAGCAACATCATTTAGTAATGGATATAACAAAGCAAATGATTATGTAAGAGTGTTTCGTTCGAATTATATAGAAACATTTCCAACGGTTATCAATTTTGATTTTGATAAGCCTTATAATGTAAATAATGAAGGGGCAATTTGGGCTTTTAACAACTTGAATACAGGTAAAATTGTTCTTCTAACGTTTGAAAATAAAACAGCTTATCATGCTGTAACAGGTGTTGACCCTAAAGAAAATCCAAAGGAATTTATCAAAAGATATGGAGCACATCCGATATATGCTTCCGTACAAGGTGAATTTTGTTTTGCAACTTCTTTATTAGTCGATAAAGATGCTGAAAATCCGATAATCAAAACAGAATCAATCACTCGTTTTGAAGCAAATACTTCGGATACACCAACAACAGAAAGTAATGAGTTCATTTCATGTAGACACAAATTTGGAAATGAAAACGCTGGATTTGATGTTTTAAAAGACGGAGTGACTTACACAGATAAATCATTATTGGTACAAACGCTTGTCAATAACGAGAGAAACTGGTTGACTCAAGAAGATACTGGAGGATTGTTATTGGAAAGAGGTAAAAGATATGCTAATCTACTTGTGAACGGTGATTTTGAGAATGTCAACAATCAATTAGGTTTTGAAACACAATATACAGAATCTGATGAAACTGGTTATGGACATTATAAAATAGTTTCTGATCCATCAGTAATTACAACTGCTTGGAAAGGCCAACCACAGTCAGGTAATTATTTCTTTATAGCAGATAGCGCAACAACTCCTTCAACCATTGTATTAAAACAAGCATCTATAAGTGTTGAAGTAAACAAACACTATGAATTTAGTGGCTATATAGCAAATTTGACAACAGTGAATCCATCCATCCTTGAATTAAAATTGATTGATGGAAATGGAAACGTAGAAACACATACTTTTCACAGTGAATTAGGTCAAGGGATATGGAGTAAGTTCGCTTTTAATTGGAAGGCAGAAAATACATCAACAGTAACTTTTGAAATTAGAAGTATTAATACGGCTACTAGTGGAAACGACTTTGGATTAGACAATCTTTATTTTGGATTAAAGAGAGAACAACCTGTCAAAGTTGCTAAAGTGTTTTCAGAAAATATGTCATCGTTTCGTTTTCAAATAGAGGGAACACATATTGAAGAGATACAATTAGAAACGTATAAAGATTATTATTATGGGGCAGCTAGAAATAGTAATCTGAATTTTGTTGAAAATCTATTTTTATCAAATGATAGTAATTTGGCTTTGAGAAGATTACATAATCCATCCAATGACCAAGCTGATAAACTGTTTCATATAGGGAATTGGAGAAGATTTCAAGATGATGTAAAAGTAAATATCACAAATTATGCAGAACGCTGGCATAATAATGAAAATCCAAGCCAAACGATTAAAAGTGTAGTTGAGAAATACATTTCACTATCTATTGATCCATCTAAAAATAATCCGTTAGGCGCAATAAATGCATACAAACCAGAAGGCGAAGTTGATGAAACAACGATCAATTCAATAGATATATTAAATACCATTTCGACTGATTATCATGTTGCTAGGATGTTGGGTTTAGGCTTGATTAATAATCCTGTATCAGATGAAAATACTCCTTATATCTATTTTATTGAATACGAGATAACGGCTAAATTATCATACCTACCAGAAGGTAGATCAACACACACGTACATGACGTTGCCAATAACTAAAAGTGAAAACAAACCATGTATAAAAATTGATTTAGTACACGATCCAGTCTATGGAATTTACAAAGACGATGATTCACACCAATTATCTACTTTAACTGACGAACACGGATATACACCGATAGGTACATCTCGATTTGTAAATTTATTCCAAGACATAGATCCAAATGCAGATCCAGTAGAAGAATTTAAAGGCCAATCGTTTTTTACTCATACGAATTTGTTCTGTTCAAATTCATATACAAGCCCAATCCTTTTTGGTTTAAAATACAAAAAGCAAGATGAAAATTCGTGGAGAAATCCTGAGTTGATGCACAACTTGGAGGGTTGGAACAATCCAGATTCAGAAATTCCAGAGGTTGCACCTTCACCATTAAATTGGGAAGATGAATTAGCTCCAATTTTCTTACATAATGAAAAAGAAGAGGGAATTCACGAATATGCTGCATATGGGATTAATTGGTTTTCAAGAGCTTCACAATTAGGTTCACATGCAGTTACAGATGAAACTGAATTTACATTTCCAAATTATTTGTTGGCACCCTCAAATTTCAGAGCGCAATTAATTCAACCAGAAGATGAGAATCAATTGATTTTCACAACTGCTGCTGAACAAACAATGCTTGAAGATATCACTGAATCGGATAAAACATTGGTGAGAGCAAGCTATAATTATCACTTTGTGCATGATTTAGCCTATCAACGTTACATTAAAAATGTAAATCCAATCAAACGAAATTTTGGTGAATATGTTGAATTATTTTTTAGAACACATGCACCACAAATTATTCAAGGAGCTGTAAAAAGCGTAGATAATTCCAATGAAAATCTATCTGTTGTAAGAACTCGTTCATACATTTTAGTTTCACAAGGAAATACGGTTGTAGATCCGAATGATGTAGCTGTACCGATCAATCATTTTATTGGTGGTTCGCTGGTTATCGATGAACATCAATATCCAATTTTAGAAGTTGCTCAAGGACCAACTGGTGAAGGACCAATTTTTACTATTCCAAAACGAAAAGAATCAATTGTTTCTCCAAAAGATGATGGAACATATACAACCTATGATGTTCTTCAAGGACCTTTTGAAACGACTAATAGTACAAAATTGATTTATCCAACGGAGGATAATCCATTTATGGCACTTGAAAATACTGGAGAAGAAATACATTGGACTGATGCGCAAACAGGAGGTATTTTGCTACCAGAAAGTAATGCACAAAACGCCGAACCTTTGAAGATTAAAATAGGTCCAGCAGATGCTGATTGTGTTGCAGATGATTTTGCTAATCCATACACTGGAGTTTGGTATTTGAATGGGTACGAAGAAACGTGGATAAATGAGCGTGATGAAGAAACTACGCAACGTTTAAGAGGATTTTGGGATACTGCAACGATTACTACTGTTTCAGATGCTACACAACCAGGAGTTTATAAAATTGAATTTGACCATTTGATTTTAGGAAATCATCCGCAATTCTCATCACATCAAGTGAATTGGTTTTTAGGGAATATTCGAATTGAAAAACCGGGAGTACCTGCATCAAATTTGGTGAATGAAAAATTACCTTTCGAAGTTATCTCAACGGAGAATATAGGGAGTACAGACCAAAATTTGATTTTGTATGTAATCGATCCAGCACCGGTATTAAATGAGAATAACACAATCAACCCAGGAGATGACCGAATTAAGTTAGGAAACAATGTACAGGTTAATTATTATCCGGGATACAAAGTTTACCTGAAAAATATTGATTCAACGATTTTCAAAGGAGATACGATTTTAAGTGGTTTTGTGAATCACGAGAAGAGAACCTACATGGGGGCTAGAACAATTGATCCTGCTGAAATTAAGGTGGGTAATCCTATGCGATATACTTCTCTAATTTCTACACCAGCAACGATTTTAGCTCAAGAAATAATCCTTCCATTAGTTCCTGAAAAGCCATCGGGTGGACCATATGCAACGATGCCTGATTTTTATGGAAAATCAACATATACGTTTACGAATTCATTTAAACATGAGCCATTTGCAGTGGTGTTCTTACGTGCAAACGAAGATATGATTTTGAATGCATTGTACGAAACAAATGTGGTTAAGGAAATCAAAGCTGCTTTAAAGGCGAAAAAAGAAGAAAATGGAGATCCGTTTTTTGTAGACCGTTGGAAAAATATGATGAGTTTCAACTACGATTATACCAATGCAGACCCAAATTTAGATCATTCAGCTGATAATGGAAAATTTAGAACTTATGATGGGTACCAATTTCCGAATCCAAGTAAATCTATTCAAGTGAGTGAATACGATCCGACAACAGATAAATTTCATTTGGTAACAAAATCTGTTTTTGGAACATATACTAATTTGAATGAAATTAAAGACAAAATCAAAGAAGCGATTTGTAGTGCTTTCCTTCCTTTGACCGAACAACCGATATTATATAAATACATAACTCGTAAATCACCAATTAATAAAAAACAAAACTTGCGAAGCATTTCAGGAGAGTATTTAAAGCCAACAGATGTTGAATTTGATATGGCTCCAATGGTGATTAAAACAGGAGGCGCAAATTCTGAAATTCAGTTTACAGACTTTACGCTTGATGGCGCTTCAAACGATGTGTATTTCTATTGTGCGAGAGAAATTGGAAACACAATGATGATGGGAGATTACAGTGAAATTACCTTACCAGTTAGAATGGTAAACGCCTTTCCAGCTGAAGAACCTAAAATCACAAAGACGACTGTTCAATTAAAAGACCCAATTCAAGAAATCACGGATGCTGTAAATTTCGAATTTGCAGGGTATCACGAAAATCAGAACATTCGTAAAATCCGCATTTACCGAACAAACAAACAAGTCGAAGCAATGTCTTTACGATCTATGAAAATGGTGAAAGAAGTTGTTTTAGATGAAACACAATTAGGCACAAATCTAATTCAGGTTTCGGATGAATTTTCAAATGAAATGGTTCCATATGGAGACACGTTGTATTACAGATTAGTTGCTTTACGTGAAATTCAATACGAACAAAAAGTAGCAGGACAAAATGACTTACAGGTAGTTACTGAATACGCTTATTCAAAACCATCTAAATTGGTGTTAACAAGTATGGTAGATACAATTAATCCCATTGCACCTACGGTTACTATCCAATGTTTAGAAGATATTTCGACCAATCCTGTTTCTATTTCTCATGTAAAATTAAACTGGGATGCAACGGCATACAATGCAACGTATTATGTCTATAAAATGAACTCATCAGGAAATTGGGTGAAAATCTACGAAATTAAAACCAATGATTTACATATTTCTGTTGATTTAGAAGATACTTCTTTAGCAACGAATACACTTTCAAAAAGAGATTCAGAAGACGATACGATCACCATTTATCATCGATTTAAAGTAGATGTTATTAATTCTTCAGGATTATTGAATTTGGAAGAAAATCCGGTAATTATTTAATTCCAGAAAGATGCAAGCAGTCAAAACTACCATATTTCCAATAGCTTACGATTATGTTAATCTATTGAATACAATGGCTCAAATGCAGTCTAGTTCAAGTGTTTCTATTCCAGATAATACTGAAGGAAGAAGAGAATTAGCCATTAAAAAACCGGGTTCAAACCAAATTGTTAGTTTTTGTTCTATGCTCAACAACGGATTGATGCAAGTACGTGATTTTTCTATGGCAACAAAAACAAATTTTGGAACTTGTTGTGAATTTGAAGAATTAGATACGATTGATACAAATTATTTGATTACAAGTGTTAAACATGCGAATAAAAATGATGTTTGGTTAGTAGCAAAGCATATACAAACAAATGAATTCAAGTCTTTTTTATATACGAACACAGCACTTTCAACTAGTCCGATTTTGAGTAAGATTGGTAAAACATTTTCATCCAATACATTTTTAAATACGGTACTAAAAAGTAATTCAACAACAAATCGTATTGTTTTTAAACCAGGTAATGCAACTACAATTACAGTAGTCGATTTTAACTCAAGCACTGGAAAAATATCAAACCCGAGATTTATTGAAAATTATAATGGAAAATCGTTTGCGATTTCGAATGATGGAGCCAAACTTTATGTATCAAGAATAACGGAAAATCAAGAAAAGATTTATGAACTTGATTTTAAATATGGGGCTGTATCAGCAATGCAATCGAATGAAAAATTATTAAAAACAATTTCCAATGATACAGTTCGAAATTTATCGATTACTGAAGACGATAGATTACTAGTTACAACACAAAAACCATTGAATTTTGCATTAATTTATCCATCAAACTTGAATAAAAATGGAGAATATTCAAGAACTCAAATTACGAAAGATTGTGGTTGCAATGAAAAAGTAACCCTAGATTGGGGTAAAAAAGTAATTCCCAAACCCTATGAATGGGGTGGTGGAACAGGTCCAGCTATTGATATTTATCATGCACAATGGGAAGATGAAGAAAATATATTGTTTGGAAGAAATACGTTTTCATTCCGAGATTATCCATTCTTGAATGAGAAATTCAATAATTCGTCATTAGTTCCGACAGGATTTAGATACGATGAAGTTGTATATGCTTTTCACCAAGCGAGCGATGGTTTTGCTTTTCAATTGAGTGATGAATCAAATGGATTTAATGTTTCCTTGTCCGTAAATTCCCCTGAAAATTTTGATCCAAAAACGATTAAATATATTCGAAATGTATTTCCAACTGGAAGCGATACGATTGGATTTACCAATGATGTTTTGGTAGAGTTTGAGACCAAAGAAGGTATTTTGCATACGTTTTCAGGAACTACCTATCCAGCTTTTGTGGAAGCTCAACCGGCATTCTGTAGACTACAAGAAGAAGGGACCTTTCATCTGTTAGATGAGCAAGGTAATTTCCTTGATCTGGAGACGTGTGAAATTGTGACACATCAAGAAACTAATTATCTAGTACATGAATTTAATCACCTTTTAATTACTGAACAAGGCGAAAGATTGAGTTTAAATACTATAAATACAATAAATAATTACTAATCTAAAACTATATAGAATATGGCAAATAATCGTAAAATATCGGAACTTCCAAGAGCAACACATGTTACCGAAAATGATTTAATTCCAATTGTAAATGAGGAGGTTACAAAAAATGTTTCAATAAAACAATTGGTTGGAGGAGATACTGGATGGCAGAACATTATCGTAAAATCAAATTATCCTTATCCTACGAATTGGGCGGTTCCTCAATATAGAGTTATAGGTGAAACCGTTCACTTGAGAGGGAGTTTGTATATTCCATTTGCATCAAATTCTAAAGTGTTGGTTGATACTAATTTTGTATCATATACGGAAGCTGGATCATTATTTTTTGACTCCAATACAGGATACAATTTACCTTTTGAGGCAGCCCCAAGCAACAGATTTTTAAAATCAAATGTCTTATTATCAAGAAGGTTAGATTTTATTCAAAACGAAGAGACTTTTACCATTCCTATTGTTGCAACAGTGTTATTTATCATTAATACCAATGGTACATTTCAACTAGCAGGTATTTTTGATTATGAAGATTTACCAACAGGTATCGATTCTTTTGGAGCACATCCACATAGAATTATTTCTACCAATATTGAAGCTGGTCAACCATTCCCTGATTATTCACACGTCAGTGTAGGAGTTGGTACCAATCATGTAATGTCAATCCCTCCTCTAACAATTAATAATGTTCAAGTGTTAGCTCCTGAAAATATTGATACTACTAAAATTAATCACTTGGGTGGATTTGGTATTACGTTAGATGGAA
>JBKCEW010000014.1:0-15972 GCA_046304235.1 Crocinitomicaceae bacterium
AAGCATTAGTAACACTCCTATTAAGCCTGTAAACAAGGTAATTAAATTCAATGTTCCATGCAGGTAAAACTTTGTATTGATTATCGTCATCCGATCGTATGCAATCTTTTTAGCCAATTCCACTTCTTCTGAATTTCCAAAAACAGATAATACCGAATTCATGCTTAAAAATGACTTTTCGAGTTCTTCCAATGTCAAAGGTCCGTTTAAGAAATTAATAAGTCCTGTAAATAAAGCCATTCCAATTGAAATCAAACTTAAAACACATAAAATTTTAACCGTATTTTTCTTTTTGGGCGTCTCTTCAACAACCTCTACGTGTTGAATTTCTTCTTGATTTATTTCTTCCATATCTCTTTTACAAATTGTTTGCTATCCTGAATTAACGGATGTAAATATTGATCTTCTTGTACAAATGGTACGACTTTACGGTATGCCTCAAATAAGCCATGCACAGCCTCACTTGATTTTAATGGTTTTCTAAATTCGTATGCTTGTGCAGCATTCAATAACTCAATACCTTGAATAGTAAAACAGTTTTCAATCACACGGTATAATTTCGTTGCAGCGTTCGCTCCCATACTCACATGATCCTCTTGTCCGTTTGAAGAATCAACTGTATCACAACTTGCAGGGAAACACAATTGTTTGTTTTGACTTACAATCGAAGCACAGGTATATTGTGGAATCATAAATCCTGAATTCAACCCTGGATTTGCTACTAAAAATGCTGGTAAACCTCTTGTTCCAGAAATTAATTTATACACACGTCTCTCAGAAATACTTCCCATCTCTGCCATAGCTAACGCTAAAAAGTCCATCGAAATTGCTAATGGTTGTCCGTGGAAATTCCCTGCAGAAACCACTAATTCTTCATCTGGAAAAATCGTTGGATTATCTGTAACCGCATTAATTTCATTTTCTACAACACGAGCACAATGTTCAATCGCATCATAACTTGCTCCATGTACCTGTGGAATACATCTAAATGAATACGGATCCTGTACGTGCTCTTTTGGTTGAGCTACCAACTCACTTCCAGCCAATAATTCACGCATCAACGCTGCTGCTTTGATTTGTCCTTCTTGTTTACGGATTTCGTTCACAGAAACTCCAAACGGCTCAACTCTTCCATCATACCCCTCTAATGATAACGCAGCTACATGATTGAATTGTTGCCATAATTTACGAGATGCTGCAACCGAATAACTTGCATAACTACTCATAAATTGGGTGCCATTCAAAAGCGCTAACCCCTCTTTCGACATCAACTCTACCGGTTGAACACCAAAACGTTTTTCAATTTCCGAAGCTGGTTGTTTTTCTCCTTCAATCACTACTTCTCCTTGTCCAAAAATAGGCATCGACAAATGTGCCAACGGAGCTAAATCCCCAGAAGCACCCAAACTACCTTGCTGATAAACAACTGGTAGTATGTTATTATTAAAAAAGAAAACCAAACGTTCTACGGTTGCTAATTGCACACCGGAATGACCGTGAGATAATCCCAATACTTTCAACAACAACATTCGTTTCACTAAATGTGATGGAACTTCCTCCCCTGCTCCACACGCATGTGACAACACCAAATTCTTTTGTAAAAGGGCTAAATCCTCATTCGGTATTACAGTATTACACAAAGAACCAAAACCTGTATTAATACCATAAATCACGCGATTCTCTTTCGCTACCACCTCATCCAAATACGCACGACATTTATTAATTTTCGCTTTTGCATTATCAGACAATTCAACCTGAAATCCTTCATTTAAAATTTCCTCTAATTGTTCCAAGGAAATCCAGTCGTTATTTATAATGTATTTTTTCATAGTCAATCTTTTTATTTCCACCTATTATTTATTGTTTCCTCCCTTGAGGGAGGATTAAGGAGGGTGACCTACTTTTTAATCTTTCACCTCCCTCAATCCCTCCTCGAGGAGGGAAGTATATTTATCCTCTAATCTTCATAATCAACTCCTCCACACTCACCTCTTCCTGCTCACCCGTTTCCATATTTTTTAATTGAATGATCTCGTTTTCAATTTCGTTTTCACCAACTATGGCAACGTATTTCACTTGAATATCATTCGCATATTTCATTTGCTTCTGCATTTTCGCTTTGGTTGGATAGATTTCGCAAGAAATTCCATTTTTACGAATATCTTTTACTAATGGCAAACAATGCGTTTGTTCTGTTTCACCGAAATTCACAAACAACACTTCCAATCCTTGCCCTACTTCTTTAGGGAACAATTCAAGTTCTGTCAAAACATCATAAATACGATCAGCGCCAAAAGAAATCCCAACACCAGACATATTTGGCATACCAAATAAACCAGTCAAGTCATCATATCTTCCACCTCCACAAATACTTCCCATTTTTACACCATCCGCTTTCACTTCAAAAATAGCTCCTGTATAATAATTAAGTCCACGAGCTAACGTAACATCAAAAACAATATTCGCTCTTTCTACCCCTAATTTTTCAACGGTGTCTAATACAAAAACCAACTCTTCAATCCCTTTTAATCCGATTTCACTCGAAACAAGGTAGTTTTTCATGATTTCAATACGCTCTTTTGTTGAACCAGATAAAGTCAATAATGGCTTAATTTTCTCAATAGAACTTTCTGCAACTCCTTTTTCCTGTAATTCTTTGATAACCCCCTCTTCACCAATTTTATCCAATTTATCTAATGCTACTGTGATATCAATCAAACGATCAGATTCACCTGAAACTTCAGCAATTCCAGATAAAATTTTACGGTTATTGATATAGATGGTAAAAGCAGGCAATCCTAAATTTGTCAATACTTCATCAAATAATTGAACGAAATCTACTTCATACAACAACGAATCACTCCCTACCACATCGGCATCACATTGATAAAACTCTTGGTATCTTCCGTGTTGCGGACGATCAGCACGCCAAACAGGTTGAATTTGGTAACGTTTAAAAGGAAACGAAAGGTCATTTTGATGTTGAACTACAAAACGAGCAAAGGGAACCGTTAAATCATAACGCAACGCTTTCTCAGATAATGAATTAGCAAAACGAGCTAAATTCCCCTCTTCCAATGCTTGTAAATCCGCTTTTTTCTGTTTTTCACCCGAATTTAAAATCCTAAAAATCAAACGATCTCCCTCTTCTCCATATTTACCCATCAAAGTTTGAGACAATTCAAAAGAAGGAGTTTCAATAGGTAAAAATCCAAAATTTCTAAAAGATTGTTTTATAGTATCAAAAATGTAATTTCTTCGAGCGACTTCTAAAGGTAAAAAATCACGTGTTCCTTTCGGAATAGCCGGTTTTTGAGCCATTTTTTCAAATTTTACACAAAGATAATTAATTAATGTAACAACGAATTCAATGTAGTGATGTGTAAATGAGTAAAGCTGGAATAATTATAAAAAAGAATTTCTCCTAATCTTTCTTACATCTAATATATAGTGCAGATGACCAACTTTGATAAAATCCTTGTAATCTATCGGAGTTGTTTTCAAGCTTAAAAGCCCAAGGACTAAATTCAATTGTATATTTAGTTTTTTCTGCCCACCATGCCGTATTAGTTTTTAAACCTTCAAATTCACCATCGAAATTAAAAAACCCACCACCTTTAAAAGAGAGCATAGTTTCATTTGTAACTTTTTCGTTTGGTGAATTCCAATGTATTAATCCCACTTCTTTTAAAGCTCTTCCTGCATATTTTTCACCACCAAACCCCTCAATCAAAGCCAACCATTCATCTTCTTTTGGAACATGCCATCCTGTTGGACAAACACCGCTATAAACAATCTTCTGATTGTATAGCTTACCATAAATTGTGTTAAATGTAGAATCAAAATTATAATAGGTAAACATTGGTATATCTTGATTATCTTTTAAATCTGTTTTTTTTATTGCTTCAGTTATTTTTTGTCCATTATTTAAACTAGAAACACGTAAATTTTCTGCCATCCATTCGGTTTCACCAATCTTAACCGTTTTATAAAAATTACTATCAATATCATAAACACCAGAACCTTGAGAAACAACATAAGAATTCAGTTTTTCTTTCTTACAACATGTAAAAAGAAACAGCAAAGGGATTAAAAATACTATTCGCATACTTTTTTTTATTTCAAAAATAAACTTGAAAGACTTAAAATCAATGATTGACAAGGTTATTTTTTATTTAAATTTGCATTCAAAATACTGATTATGTTGAAAATTGATATGCACTCCCACATCATCCCTAGAGAATTGCCTGATTGGCATAATAAATTTGGGTATGGTGATTTCATTTACTTAAAACACAACGAAGACAAAACTGCTGATATGATGCAGGGTGGTAAATTCTTCCGTCGTATCGAAGAAAATTGTTGGGATGAAAATTTCCGTATCACGGAATATGCAGATTTTTCAACTACCGTTCAAGTGGTTTGTACAATTCCTGTTTTGTTTTCCTATTGGGCAAAACCTGCAGACTGTTTAGAATCTTCTAAGTTTTTAAATGATCACATAGCTGATTTAGTGGCTCGTTACCCTAAAAATTACATCGGTTTAGGAACAATTCCTATGCAAGATGTAGATACGGCCATCCAAGAGTTAAGAAGATGCAAAGAGATTGGATTGGTTGGTGTTCAAATTGGTAGTAACATCAATGATAAAAACCTTGGTGAACCTGAATTCTTCCCGATTTTTGAAGCGATGCAAGAATTAGACATGGCTGTAATGATTCACCCTTGGCAAATGATGGGGGAAGATAGCATGAAAAAATATTGGTTGCCATGGTTGGTGGGTATGCCGGCTGAAACTTCTCGTGCTGCTTGCTCTATGGTTTTCAGCGGATTGTTTGATAAATTACCCAATTTAAGAGTATGTTTTTCTCATGCTGGTGGTTCTTTCTTACCAACGATTGGTCGTATTGAACACGGATTCAATTGCCGTCCAGATTTAGTTGCGATTGACAATCCAAACAATCCTAGAAATTACATTGGTAAATTTTGGGTAGATAGCATTACACACGATATTGATTTCTTGAAATACATCTTAAACATGCAAGGAAGTAAGAAAATCTGTTTTGGTACTGATTATCCTTTTCCTTTAGGTGATTTGGAAATTGGTAAATTCATTGAAGACAGTGACTTATCAAAAGAGGTGCAAGAAGATTTATTTCACAACGCTACCTTAGAATGGTTGAAATTAGAGAAAAATCAGTTTGTTTAAAATGAGAGCAAAAACAATAGAATTAATGGCTCCCGCTGGAAATTTTGAATCCTTACAATCAGCGATTCAAGCAGGAGCAAATTCTGTATATTTTGGTGTAGAACAACTCAACATGAGAACGAAATCTACCCATAATTTCACTATCGATGATTTAGCTGAAATTGTATCTCGTTGTTCTGAAAATAATGTTAAGAGTTATTTAACTCTGAATACTATTCTATACGATCATGATATCCAATTAATGAAACGCATTGTTGATTCTGCAAAAGAAGCTGGAATTAGTGCGGTTATTGCATCAGATCACGCTGTACTGAATTATGCTAAAAAAATCGGTCAAACGGTTCATATCTCTACACAATGTAATATCACAAATATTGATTCTGTAGAATTTTACGCAAATTTCGCAGATGTGATGGTGCTATCAAGAGAATTAAGTTTGTTACAGGTTGAAACAATCAATAAAGAAATTCAACGAAGAGAAATCACTGGTCCTTCAGGTGAATTAATCAGAACTGAAATTTTTGGCCATGGTGCATTATGTATGGCTGTTTCTGGAAAATGTTATTTGAGTTTACATAGTAATTATTCTTCGGCAAACAGAGGTGCTTGTGTTCAAAATTGTAGAAAAAGTTATATTGTTACAGACAAAGAAACGGGGTACGAATTAGAAGTTGACAATGAATACATTATGTCAGCAAAAGATTTATGTACCATCGATTTCTTAGATAAAATCATAGATGCTGGAGTTTCAGTATTAAAAATAGAAGGAAGAGGAAGAAGCGCTGACTATGTTTACGTTACAACTAAATGTTATCGTGAAGCGATAGATTCAATTATAGACGATACTTACTCTCAAGAAAAAGTAATTGAATGGAAAGAACAGCTTGCTACCGTTTTCAATCGTGGATTTTGGGATGGTTATTACCTTGGCAAATTAATGGGTGAATGGAATGATTCTGATGGTTCTAAAGCAACAAAACGAAAAGTATATGTTGCGAAAGGTAGAAAATTCTATGATGAGGTTGGTGCTGGCGAATTTTTAATGGAAGCACAAGACTTGAAAGTTGGTGATGAAATTTGTATTACTGGTCCTACAACAGGTATTATTTTCTCAACAATTTCAGAGTTAAGAGAAGAAAACAAATCGGTAGATATTGTTAAAAGAGGGGCTCTTTTCACTATCAAAACTCCTGAAAAAATTCGTCCTTCCGATAAATTATACAAATTCGTTGAAGCATAAAAATGGTTCGAATTACACAATTAAGAGCTAAATGTATTGGTTGTAACGCATGCGTTGAGGCGGATAAATACCGATGGAGAGTTTCTAAAAAAGATGGAAAATGTACTTTGATTGGTGGTACAGAAAAAAAAGGTTGGTATACAGTTTTAGTGGAAGACGATGAGTATGAAGCGAACTTAATTGCTAGCAAACATTGCCCAGTAAATATTATTAAAATAGAAAAGGTGTCTTAACTGGACACCTTCTTATTTATTAACAAACAGGATTAGAAATTATTCACTTCTTGTATTTGAGTTACTCTTTTCCAAATCCTGTTCTTTTTTGTCCATTTTAATTTCCTCTGTTCTACCCGGCTTTAATTCATCTTTTTTTAATGTCTTAATTCGATTAGAAATCGTATTTTTTGTTTCAATAGTAGGCTTTTTTTCTACTGATTGAATATTATTTGCTTTAGAATCATCACTTTTTGACGCCAAGTTAGACGATGAACACGATAATAAAAATAATGATATTGAAAATAAAACTAATTTCATGATTTTATTCAGAAAATAAAGATTCAACATACTCTTCACGGCTAAACAATTGTAAATCGTTAATACCTTCACCTACCCCTATATATTTCACAGGTATTTTCATTTGATCAGATATTCCTATTACAACACCTCCCTTGGCTGTACCATCTAATTTAGTAATTGCAAGTGCATTTATATTCGTAGCGGCAGAAAATTGTTTTGCCTGTTCAAACGCATTTTGACCTGTCGAACCATCTAAAACTAACAAAACTTCATGTGGTGCACCTGGAATAACTTTTTCCATAACTCGTCGAATTTTAGAAAGCTCATTCATTAAATTCACTTTATTGTGCAATCTACCAGCTGTATCTATTATCACTACATCCGCACCTTGAGCTTTTGCTGAAGACAAGGCGTCAAATGCAACAGAAGCAGGATCTGCACCCATACCTTGTTGTACAATTGGAACACCAACCCTTTCTGCCCAAATAATTAACTGATCTACAGCAGCTGCTCTAAATGTATCTGCTGCTCCCAAAACCACTTTTTTACCTTCATCTTTTAAATGATGTGCCAACTTACCTATCGTGGTAGTCTTACCTACACCATTTACGCCAACAACCATAATCACATACGGATCACCATTCTGCTTTGCATATGTAAATCCTGAAATATCATTCGAATTGTTTTCTGAAAGTAAACCCGCTATTTCTTCTTTTAAAACACTATTTAGTTCTGCGGTTCCCAAAAACTTGTCTTTTGAAACGCGATCCTCAATTCGTTCTATAATCTTTAATGTAGTCTCCACTCCTACGTCTGAGGTTATTAAAATTTCCTCTAAATTATCTAATACCTCATCATCTACTTTAGATTTACCTACAATTGTCCGTGCGATTTTAGAGAAAAAACTTTGCTTAGTTTTTTCAAGTCCTTTGTCTAATGTTTCTTTTTTCTCTTTTGAAAATAAACCAAAAAATGCCATATCTATTAAAATAGAAAAAGCTCCCTAATTATTAGGAAGCTCAATCAATAATTACTTTATAATTGAATTAGTTTTTTGCAAACCATTCTTTCACTTTGTCATTGTGAACGATTTCTTGTTTAAATGTATAAGCTCCTGATTTGTCAGACTTAACCATTTTAATCACTTTTGTGTGTTCTTTACCACCACCTTTTTGTAGTGACGCTACTACTTTCTTTGCCATTTCTCAGCGTATTATTTAATTTCTTTATGAACTGTATATCTTTTTAAGATAGGATTGTACTTTTTAATTTCCAATCTATCTGGAGTGTTTTTACGATTTTTTGTCGTAATATAACGTGACGTACCAGCAGCACCTGATTGTTTATGCTCTGTACATTCAAGAATCACTTGAATTCTATTACCTTTTGCTTTCTTTGCCATTTTCTTTTCTTTTTTTATGCCATTTCACAATGGGCGAGTAGTTTATTTAAGATATCCTTTCTCACGAGCTTCCTTCATAACCTCTGTAATCCCTTTCTTATTGATAGTTCTTAAAGCAGAAGTTGAAATTTTCAACGTAACATAAGTATCTTCTTCAGGAAGATAAAACTTCTTTGAAATCAAGTTTGGGTAGAACTTGCGTTTTGTTTTTCTGTTAGAGTGAGAAACATTGTTTCCAACCATTACTGACTTACCCGTTAATTGACAAACTCGTGACATCTTATTAATTTTATTTAAACTAATTCTAAAAGCGAGTGCAAAGAAAACAATAATTTCCTGAACTCACAAGTAAATAATTAAATTTTATGCGATTTTTTCTAAAATGGTCAATCGGAGAAAATTCAATGAAGCAAATATAGTCATTTGAATGTTTCGCTCACGATTATCACCTAACTTTATTTTTTTAGTAACAACTCCACCATTGTGTGCAATTGCCATCCAAACCGTTCCAACAGGCTTGTCTTCTGTCCCTCCATCTGGGCCAGCGATACCAGAAATCGACACGCAAAAATCAACACCTAAAACTTTTTTTCCTCCGTTTGCCATTTCTATCACTGTCTCCTCACTAACAGCACCATACACACCAAGTGTTTTAGGATTCACTAATGCTAATTTGGTCTTTAAATCATAGGAATAAGTCACTAATGACCCTTCAAAATATATGCTAGACCCTGGAATACTTACAATCTCATTTGCAACACCTCCTCCTGTACAGCTTTCAACAGTACCAATCTTTACCCCATACTTCAATGCTAAATCAGAAACAACTTTAGCTAAAGTGTCATCTTCCCAACCATAAACAAATGATGGGAAACGTTCTTTAACCTGATTTAAATACCTTTCTACTTTATCTTTATCCGAAATACCAACATATGATGACACTCTCAATTTAACCATTCCTGGCGAAGGCAAATATGCTAAAGACAGGCCTTCTCTCTCAAGCTCCAACTCCCATCCAGCTAATTCCTTTGCTAAAAAAGACTCACCAATCCCCGTAGTAAGTAACGTTTTATGATAAAGACCATGTACATTAAAAAAAGATTTTATTTTATCAAAACCATAATCATTCATAATACCCTTCATTTCATAAGGGACTCCGGGCATACTTATTAAAATCCTATTGTTTTTTTCAAACCACATACCAGAAGCTGTACCGTGATTGTTAATCAACACTTCACAATTTTCAGGTAAAGCCGCTTGAAGTCTATTCACCTCCAAAATCTCCCTTCCTCTTTTTATAAAAAACGATTCCACTTTATCTAAAACCGATTGATTCATTACCAAACTTGTATTAAAGTACTTAACCAAGGTATGTTTTGTTATGTCATCCTTAGTAGGTCCTAATCCGCCAGTAACAATAATTAAATCTGCTCTCTGAAATGCTAAATCAAATGCATTTACAATATCAGTCTCCCCATCTGAAATGGTACTCACCCACTTTACACGGATACCCATTAAAGACAACTCCTGCCCCAACCAAGCCGCATTCGTATTAATTGTTTGTCCAATCAACAATTCATCTCCTATTGAAATCAATTCTGCTAACATACTTTTTTTTCATAAAATTATTGTATGTTTGGATACAAACTCCAAAATCTCTAAAATGATTTCAAAATTTATATTAACAGGAATTTCAATTCTAATATTCGGATTAGGAAACAAAATAGAAACCACCTCACTCCTTTCAATTAAATATAAACAAACTACACCCTCAAAAGAACAAATAATCAACGGTTTGAAAGGAGCTTTAAATATAGGAATAGAAAACGCAGTAAAAACTTGTGCTGTAAAAGATGGTTTTTGGAAAAACAACTTAATCCGACTGCCTTTTCCTGAAGACGCCATTGCTGTAAAACAAACTGCTGAAAAATTCATGCTTCAACGACAAGTTGAAAAATTTGAAAACACCCTAAACAAAGCTGCAGAAGAAGCGTCTAAAGAAGCTTTACCAATTTTTATAAATGCAATTAAAAATATGACGGTAAATGATGGGCTATCAATACTTAATGGCGGTGAAGGATCTGCAACTCGATTTTTACAAAAAAACACAAACACAGAGCTCAAAACTGCATTCAAACCGAAAGTTCAAAAAGCAATAGATCAAGTTCAATTAACTAAGTATTGGAAACCACTCATAAGTAATTACAATAAAAAAAATCTTTTGACTGGCGGTAAAGACATTAATCCTGACTTAAACACCTACGTAACAGAAAAAGCCTTATCTGGATTATTCAAACTTATTGAGATCGAAGAGAATAAAATCAGAAAAGATCCAAATCAAGCACTTCAAAACATATCAAACACAAGTGTTTCTATTGTAAAAGAAGTATTTGGCTCTATAATAAAAAAATAAAATGCTTACTTTGACTAACATTTTATTTTGACTCATTTATTTGATTTAATAAAATCGCTTACTAAATAGGCAAGTGTTTTTCCAACAATCGTATCCTCTCGACCTCCATTCGGTGCAGCTTCTGGAAGATGTAAATAAACAACCTCTTTTTCTTTTGCTAATTGCAAAATATATTTCCTAGCATCTTCTACTGTAATTCCAGAATTAGTAAATGCACTTGCAGGCAAACCAATTATCGCATCCATATCCAACTCTACACCAAACGAATCACCATTGTTTTTGATAATAAAACGATTAACATCCTCCAAAATCGAAGATTTACCTAGTAAATAATCATCATAAAAAGTGAAATCAGACCCACCCTGCTCTAACCTAGTTAGCATTTCCTCACTATTGTAAGATTGATGCAACCCAATCACTTTGTAATAACTTAACACCCCTTCATTTTTAGCATACGAGAATGAATTTCCACTATGCCTTCCTTCCAAAAGACGAAAATCAGCATGGGGATCACAGTTTATTACATTTATTTTTTTTTGCTTAGCATTGTTAAACGCTCTCATCAATGGATAAGCATTATTATGCCCTCCACCAATGAGAATTGGAATCAAATCTTTTTTATATATCTCTTTCAAGTGAGAAATTAAAAGATTATCCAATTCAGATACTTGCTCACGCTTTTCTTCTAACGTTTCTTTAGCAAAAACTTTAAAAACTCCATAAAACAAAACTTCTTCACCTGATAAAAACCGATTAGACTGTATATTGAGAAATCGTGAAACAAAAGTCTGAAACGCTTTTTCAGCACCTGAAAAACCAAAATTTGCCTGAGGTCCCACTGATTCTTCCACACCAACAATCACATACCTACCTGTAAAGTTTGGAAAATCATCATAAGTTTTAACTTTCTCACCCAATTTAATTTCCCCATCCCTCAATGAAGTCTGTTTGATTAAATCTTGTTTGCTATAATTGTAAAAATCGATCATAACCCCTTATTTAACTTGGTGTTTTTGCATTAAACCTATAAAATCATCAGGCGGAGATATAGGACGCATCGTATCTTTTGAAACAAAAACTAAGGTAGTAGATGCAACAGAAATCACCTTACCATGTTCGTTTTCTATTTCATACTCAAAGAACAGCCTAGCCCCCTTTAACGATGTAATCTTGGTGGTTATTAACAAAATGTCATCATAGTATGCTGGTGCAAAATAACGCACATTAAACTCTGAAACGGGCAACATCACACCTGAATCCTCCATTTTTTTATAACTCATACCAAAAGACCTTAAAGCTTCAACTCGACCTACCTCAAAATATTGAGCATAATTACCGTAATAACAATAACCCATTTGATCCGTTTCACCATAACGAACTCTTAACGAAGTTTTTTGAATAAAATGTATATTCATAACACAAAAGATTAAAACTTTTCAAACGAAAAACATACAAACAAAAATAACCATTCTAGTGAAAGCAAGTTACTGAATATTTACACCCAAAAACCGATCAAAAAAATCATAATCAAAAAAAGATAAAAATCAATAGCTATTTAATTTTTTTTTAAACTAAATAATCATAATCTTTGTAACACAAGATAGGAATACAAACTAAAATACTGATAAATAATTTTTTACAAGTACATAAAAGTTTTAAACACCTATCTTTAATAACTACTTACAAAGTAAATATGGAAAAAGATCACGTTGAAGCTTGGGGAAACTGCTTAAAAGTTATTAAAGATAACATCGCGCTTAATTCTTACAAAACTTGGTTTGAACCAATCGTTCCAATCAGGTTAGAAAACAGTATTCTAACAATACAAGTTCCATCGCATTTTTTCTACGAATGGCTTGAAGAACATTATATTGTATTATTAAAAAAAGTTATTAAAAAAGTTATTGGTAACGAAGGCCGACTAGAATATAGTATCGTTATGGAAAACAATAATAAAAACACCTCTCCATCTGTAATAAAACTGCCTACATCTAACAATGGGAATATTCAGAATAGTCCTATTACGGTTCCATTACATGCTGGAGAAAGTCAAATAAGAAATCCTTTTATAATCCCTGGATTAAAGAAAGTAAATGTTGATTCTAACTTAAATCCTGCTTATTCATTTGAAAATTTTGTGGAAGGTGATTGCAATAGACTCGCTAGATCTGCTGGTTACGCTGTAGCAAACAAACCAGGAGGAACAGCTTTCAATCCATTATTAATTTATGGTGGTGTTGGTTTAGGAAAAACACACTTATCACATGCAATTGGAATAAGTATTAAGGAAAAATTTCCCAACAAAACTGTATTATACGTTGGTTCTGAAAAATTTGCACATCAATTTATTGATGCTTTAAAACAAAATACTGTAAACGATTTTATACATTTCTATCAAATGGTAGATGTATTAATCATTGATGATGTTCAGTTTTTCGCAGGAAAAACTAAAACAATGGATGTATTCTTTTCAGTATTTAATCACTTACATCAAAACGGAAAACAAATCATTCTTACATCAGACAAACCACCTGTTGAAATGCAAGATATGGAGCAACGTTTATTATCTCGATTTAAATGGGGATTATCTGCCGATTTAACTCCACCCGACTTAGAAACAAGAATTGCCATATTACAAAAGAAAATGTACGGCAACGGCATCGAGCTACCAGCAGAAGTTGTTGAATATTTAGCATATAGCATAAACACAAACATCAGAGAAATGGAAGGTGCTTGGACCTCACTACTTGCACAAGCTTCTTTGAATAAAAAGGCTATCACTCTTGATCTTGCAAAACAAATGATCGATAAATTCGTGAAAAACACTTCGCGAGAAATCTCTATAGACTACATCCAAAAGGTAGTTTGTGATTATTTTAATTTACCAATGGAAATACTAAAATCCAAAACACGTAAGAGAGAAGTAGTACAAGCTAGACAAATATCTATGTTCTTTGCTAAAAAAATGACTAAATCATCTTTAGCAAGTATAGGAGCACATTGCGGAGGAAAAGATCATGCTACCGTATTACACGCTTGTAGAACAGTTATGAATTTGGCTGATACAGATAAGCAATTTAAAGTATATCTAGCCGACTTAGAAAAGAAACTTTCAATACAATAATAAAGAACCACCTTTGGGTGGTTTTATTTTTTCCTATCATTTGGAAGAATTATACACATATAATACACTACTAAATTTATCAGAAGGACTTTACAAAGAGAAAGGCTCTAAATTCATTGGTTATGCTACACCTTGTTATAATGAATCAGAAGCCAAAGAATTTTTAAATACTTGGAAGAAAGAAAACCATCAAGCTAGTCATCTTTGCTATGCCTATCGTTTTGGAGTAACTAATTTTGCAACTCGTGCAAATGATGATGGTGAACCATCAAATAGTGCAGGCGCTCCAATTTTAGGTCAAATCCAATCGTTTGAATTAACAAACGTTCTAATCGGAGTTGTACGTTATTTCGGCGGAACAAAACTTGGTGTCAGTGGATTAATAACAGCTTACAAATTAGCTGCAAAAAACGCCATTGAAAACGGAATTATCATAAAAAAAGAGCTTGAAACTAAAATAGAGATATTTTTTCCATACGAAAAACTCCCAAATGTAATGAGCTTATTAAAAAATGTTGAAGCTCAAATAAAAACTCAAGATTTTAATTTGGATTGTCGCTTGGAAATCCAATTCCCAAAATCAAAAGAACAAACAATTTTCAATAATTTAAAGAACATACATTTAGTTGAAATTAAACTTCTATAACCAAAAAATAAATGGAACTTTTAAAAAAATTAACCTCAATCTCTGGAGCATCAAGTGATGAATTACAGATAAAAAAATTTTTACTAAAATATATTATTGAAAACCAAAACAACTGGAAATCAAACCCTACAATCATTGAAGGTGACGAGTTTCATGACAACATCATATTAGTTTTCGGCAAACCTCGAACTGCAATTTATGCGCACATTGACACAATAGGCTTTTCAGTTTCTTATGAAAATCAATTAGTTAAAATCGGAGGACCAGATTTAATTGATGGAACACCTCTTGTGGGTAAAGACTCAATTGGGAAGATTGATACCGAATTAATGGTTATAGAACAAGTGAATGATCGCCCAATTATCAAATGTGTTTACCCAAGAGAAATAGACCGCGGTACAATTTTAACTTACAAACCAAACTTTAGAGAAACTGATACAACTGTTCAATCACCCTATTTAGATAATCGCCTAGGAGTTTGGTGTGCACTTAAAATCGCAGAATCACTAAAAGATGGTATAATAGTATTTAGCACCTATGAAGAACATGGCGGAAATAGCGTAGGCTTTATCTCTAAATTTCTTTATAAAAAATTCAAAATAAAACAGGCTCTTATTTGCGATATCACTTGGTTAACTGAACATGTATCACCTGGTAAAGGTGTCGCTATTTCATTAAGAGATAGTATGCTACCAAGAAAAACTTTTTTAAATAAAATCTTAAAACTTGCTAAAAAATCAGGCATTGATTTTCAACTTGAAGTAGAAAGTGCAGGGGGCAGTGATGGTAGCACCTTACAAAAATCTGAATTACTTATAGACTGGTGCTTTATTGGTGCAGGAGAAGACAACGTTCATACATGTGATGAAATTGTATCCAAATACGACATCCTATGCATGGTAGAAATGTATCGATTCCTTATGAAAAACCTCTGATCTTATTTAACATAATCTTTAGGTTTTAATCCCTTCAAAATATTTCATACATATTTATGTAATAGATAAAGCTTATAAATAACTCACATTAATCTTAATATTTACATTAAACAGTTCATATCTGTTAAGAAAATTATTCCGATTCAAGATTCTCATATGAATAATCATACACTCATGAATACTTATAATATAGTTCAGCAACACCAACTATGATTATAACAGAGTGTTGTATTGTGGTATTTAAACAAATTCATGAAGAATTTGTGTATCTGCATCTAAAATCTTGCTAAACCAGTTGTTTGTTTCCAGTAATGCTACCGTGTTATGTTATCGGATAAATAATATACTATAAATTTGAAGCAAGATTGCTCAAAATATTGCAGCATGAGACGGCTATTAAGGCATGATCAAGAAAGCTATTTTGTGTCTTTCTTGATATGCAAATTATGAATTCAAGTATTTGATATCAAATCATGAATGGAAATAAA